>NZ_KB892164.1:0-226782 GCF_000373685.1 Streptomyces sp. PsTaAH-124
AGGAAGGCGAGGACGGCGGGGTTGGAGGAGGTGAGTTCGGTGTAGGTGCCGAGTCCGAAGGCGGGGTTCTGCTTGCGGATCTCGATCATGCGGCGGGTCCAGTGCAGCAGCGAGGAGGGGGAGGACATGGATGCCTCGACGTTGGTGACCTGGTAGCCGTAGACGGGGTCCATGATCGTGGGGAGGTAGAGGCGGCCGGGGTCGCTGGAGGAGAAGCCGGCGTTGCGGTCGGGGGTCCATTGCATGGGGGTGCGTACGGCGTCGCGGTCGCCGAGCCAGATGTTGTCGCCCATGCCGATCTCGTCGCCGTAGTAGAGGATCGGGCTGCCGGGCAGGGACAGGAGCAGGGCGGTGAAGAGTTCGATCTGGTTGCGGTCGTTGTCCAGGAGGGGGGCGAGGCGGCGGCGGATGCCGATGTTGGCGCGCATGCGGGGGTCCTTGGCGTACTCGGCCCACATGTAGTCGCGTTCCTCGTCGGTGACCATCTCCAGGGTCAGTTCGTCGTGGTTGCGCAGGAAGATGCCCCACTGGCAGTGCGCGGGGATCGCCGGGGTCTTCGCCAGGATCTCCGAGACCGGGTAGCGGCTCTCGCGCCGCACCGCCATGAAGATCCTCGGCATCACGGGGAAGTGGAACGCCATGTGGCACTCGTCGCCGCCCGCGCTGTAGTCACCGAAGTAGTCGACGACGTCCTCCGGCCACTGGTTCGCCTCGGCCAGCAGCACCGTGTCCGGGTACTGGCTGTCGATCTCCTTGCGCACCCGCTTGAGGAAGGCGTGCGTGGCCGGGAGGTTCTCGCAGTTGGTGCCCTCCCGCTGGTACAGGTACGGCACCGCGTCGAGGCGGAACCCGTCGATGCCGAGATCCAGCCAGAACTTCAGCGCCGAGATCATCTCCTCCTGCACGGCCGGGTTCTCGTAGTTCAGATCCGGCTGATGCGAGAAGAAGCGGTGCCAGTAGTACTGCTTGCGTACCGGGTCGTACGTCCAGTTGGACGCCTCGGTGTCCACGAAGATGATGCGGGCGCCCTGGTACTGCTTGTCGTCGTCGGCCCAGACGTAGTAGTCGCCGTACGGTCCGTCGGGATCCCTTCTGGACTCCTGGAACCAGGGGTGCTGGTCGCTGGTGTGGTTCATGACGAAGTCGATGATGACGCGCATGCCGCGCTGGTGGGCGGCGTCGACGAACTCGACGAAGTCGGCGAGGTCGCCGAAGTCGGGGAGGACGGCGGTGTAGTCGGAGACGTCGTAACCGCCGTCTCTGAGCGGTGACTTGAAGAACGGCGGGAGCCAGAGGCAGTCCACGCCGAGCCACTGGAGATAGTCCAGTTTGGCGGTCAGGCCCTTCAGGTCGCCGATGCCGTCACCGTTGCTGTCCTGGAAGGAGCGGACCAGGACCTCGTAGAAGACGGCACGCTTGAACCACTCCGGGTCGCGGTCCTGGGCAGGAGTGTCCTCGAAGGTGTCCGGAACGGGCTCGTTGACGATCATGTTGTGGGTGACCCTCCGATCTGCGGGGTGGACGGTCGCAGGACGGTGAGGACGTGCGCGGGCCGATGCCCCGGCTCCAGTCGCACATAGTTGGCCCTGCCCCAGTGATAGGTCTCGCCGGTCAGCTCGTCGCGCACCGGCACCGACTCGTGCCATTCCAGGCCGAGTTGCGGCATGTCCAACGAGACCGTGGCCTCCTGGGTGTGGTGCGGATCGAGGTTGGCGACGACCAGAACCGTGTTCGATCCGCTCCGCTTGGAGTAGGCGATCACCTCGTCCTTGTCCGCGTGGTGGAAGTGCAGGTCGCGCAGCTGGTGCAGGGCCGGACTGCGGCGCCGGATGTCGTTGAGGCGGGTGATGAGGGGGGTGATGGTGCGGCCCTCGCGTTCGGCGGTGGCCCAGTCGCGTGGTCTGAGCTGGTATTTCTCGGAGTGGAGGTATTCCTCGCCGCCCTCTGTGAGGGGGGTGTTCTCGCAGAGTTCGTAGCCGCTGTAGATGCCCCAGGAGGGGGAGAGGGTGGCGGCGAGGACGGCGCGGACCTCGAAGGCGGGGCGGCCGCCGTGCTGGAGGTAGGCGTGGAGGATGTCGGGGGTGTTGGGGAAGAGGTTGGGCCGCATGTAGGCGGCCGCCTCGCCCGACAGTTCCGTCATGTAGTCGGTGAGTTCCTGTTTCGTGGTGCGCCAGGTGAAGTAGGTGTAGGACTGCTGGAAGCCGGTCTGGGCGAGGGTGTGCATCATCGCGGGGCGGGTGAAGGCCTCGGCGAGGAAGATGACGTCGGGGTCGGTGGTGTTGATGCCGGTGATGACGCGTTCCCAGAAGACGACGGGTTTGGTGTGGGGGTTGTCGACGCGGAAGATGCGGACGCCGTGGTGCATCCAGTGGCGGATGATGCGGAGGGTCTCGGTGACGAGGCCGTCCATGTCGGTGTCGAAGGCCAGGGGGTGGATGTCCTGGTATTTCTTGGGGGGGTTCTCGGCGTGGGCGATGGTGCCGTCGGGGCGGTGGTGGAACCACTGGGGGTGTTTGTGGATCCAGGGGTGGTCGGGGGAGCACTGGAGGGCGAGGTCGAGGGCGATTTCGAGGCCGAGTTCGTGGGCTCGGGCGGTGAAGTGGTCGAAGTCGTCGAGGGTGCCCAGGCGGGGGTGGACGGTGTCGTGGCCGCCTTCGGGTGAGCCGATGGCCCAGGGGACGCCGACGTCGTCGGGTGCGGCGGTGAGGGTGTTGTCGGGGCCTTTGCGGTGGGTGGTGCCGATGGGGTGGATGGGGGGGAGGTAGACGACGTCGAAGCCCATGGCGGCGATGGCGGGCAGGCGGCGTTCGGCGGTGCGCAGGGTGCCGTGGGGCTGGTCGGGGGTGCCTTCGGAGCGGGGGAAGAACTCGTACCAGGCGCTGTAGAGGGCGCGTTCGCGTTCGACCTGGAGCGGGAGGGGTGCGGAGGCGGTGACCAGGTCGCGCAGGGGATGGCGGGCCAGGACCGCGTCCACCTCCGGCGTCAACGCCGCCGACAGCCGGGTCATCACGGGCAGGGAGTCGTCGTCCATCACCCGTACGGCGGCAAGCAGCGTGTCCCGTTCCGGCCCCTCGGGCACCCCTTCGGCCGCCCTGGTGTGCAGTTCCGCGCCCTCCTCCAGCACCAGCCCCGCGTCGATCCCGGCCGGGATCTTGATNCGGGCGTGCCGCCGCCAGGTGGTGACGGGGTCGGCCCATGCCTCGACGTGGTAGGTCCAGCGGCCGGTCGNGGTCGGGGTGACCTCGGCGCCCCAGCGGTCGGTGCCCGGGGCCAGCTCGCGCATCGGCGTCCACGGCCCCGGCCGGCCCGCCGGATCGCACAGCACCACGTTCGCCGCGACCGCGTCGTGCCCCTCGCCGAACACGGTGGCGGTGACCTGGAACGTCTCGCCCACCACCGCCTTGGCCGGGCGCCTGCCGCTCTCCACGGCCGGGCGCACATCCCGTACGGGGATGCGGCCGACGGCCGGTGCATGACTCGGAGTCGTCCTCATGGGTGTCACCTCCACCGTGCTTGAGGCCGGGCTCACGCCCGGCCGGGAACCAGGTACTGCTCGGTACGTCGTGCGGCGGTGCCGCCGTCCGGGACCGCTGCCCGCGGCGGCGGACGGCCGCGTTCCCTACGCCCCTGCCCGGGAGCGCCGGTCCGCCGCGGGCCGGGGCTCCTGAGGCGCCCTGCGCTCCGCCGCCGACCACCGCTCCTCCGCAGGGCCGCGGTCCGGCGCCGCGCCGCGGCCCCGGCGCGCCAGGGCACCCACGTGCGGCCGGACGGCGCCCTGTTCCCGCAGATAGGTGCCCAGGTTGGTGCGCAGGTACCGCTCCGCGGCGTCCGCCGCCTCCCGCGCGCAGCGCTTGCCCATCAGCACGCACAGCGTGTAGCCCGAATCCTCGAAGGTGGCCCGGACCCTGCGGTCGTCGGGCGACGCGAGCATCGCGCGTTCCCACACCCGGTGGCGCCGCAGATGCCGGGCGACTTCGGCTTTGGCGGGTAGCAGCATGGCGCTGATCACCTTTCGGGAGCGCTCGATGGGCACGTTTCCCCGACGGTCGGGGCGGCGACCGCGCACGCGAAGGCACGCGGTCCCGTTCACGGCGCTCGAGACTTTCACTCATGGTGCACGTTCAACGACACAGCGTCCTGTTGGATCTTCAACCAGGTCACCCGCCCGGTCCCACGGTCCCGGCGGCCCGCGCCGTCCGCTCGTGTTGCACGAATGGCGTAGCGCCCGCACTGTGGTTCTGACTCAGAGGCAACAAACGCTCACGCTTCGTGCTCGGGGGTCCGGCCCGCAAGGGCGGGACAGGGAGCGCGGGCCCCGCCGGTGAGGAGCCAAGGACGATGAAGACCGCAGTGCCCTGCTACTACCACCTCGACGTGGAAGTCAGCCCGGAACGGGTCGGACAGGTCAGGCGCATCCTGGCCGCCCACCTCCGGCTCTGGGATCTGGAGGACCTCGTCGAACCCGTGTGCGGCGGCGCCGAGATGCTGCTGAACGCCATCGACGAGCACGCCCGGGACAAGCACACCTCCATCGAGATGTGGTGGACCGGCCAGCACCTCATCACCGCGGTCGGGGAGAACAACCACGACCTGCGCCCCGACCAGGACCTGCGCACCTGTCTGGCGCGTATCGCGGCGACCAGCGACGGCTGGGGCTGCTGCGCCGCCGAGACCGGGAGCAAGGTCATCTGGTTCTCGCAGCGGGCCCGCGCCGGGGTGCGGGTCCCGCTGGTCGCCAAGGCACCGGCCCCGACCCTGCGCGAGGGCCTGAAGCCGCCCCGCGAGCCGGTCGTCGCCGCGCTCGCCTCCGCGCCGGCCGGCCCCGAGGCCGTCCTGGAGGGGGCCCGGTGACCCGGCGCACCGGCCGCGCAAAGGGGGTGCCCGTGCCCGTGTGGAGCGGGTACCCCTACCCGCTGGGTGCCGCGTACGACGGCGAGGGCACCAACTTCGCCCTGTTCAGCGAGGTCGCCGACCAGGTCGACCTGGTCCTCGTGGACGACGCGGGCACCCACCGGCCGGTGCCGCTGACCGAGGCCGACGGCTTCGTCTGGCACGGCTATCTGCCGGGCGTCGGCCCCGGCCAGCGCTACGGCTACCGGGTGCACGGCCCCTGGCACCCGGCGGCCGGCCACCGCTGCAACCCGAAAAAGCTGCTGCTGGACCCGTACGCCAGGGCGGTGGACGGGCGGATGGACGACCACCCCTCGCTCTACGAGCGGGCCCCGCACGGACCCGACCCGGCCGACAGCGCCGGGCACACCCTGCTCGGTGTGGTCACCGACCCGGCCTTCGACTGGGGCGGCGACCGGCCGCCCCGGCGGGCCTACGCCGACACGGTGATCTACGAGGCCCATGTGCGCGGCCTGACCCGCACCCACCCCGACGTCCCGCCCGAGCTGCGCGGCACCTACGCCGGTCTCGCGCACCCCGCCGTCGTCGAGCACCTGACCTCGCTGGGCGTGACGGCCGTGGAGCTGATGCCGGTGCACCAGTTCGTGCACGACGGGGTGCTCCAGGGCCGGGGCCTGTCCAACTACTGGGGCTACAACACGATCGGCTTCTTCGCCCCGCACCACGACTACGCCGCCCACGGCACCCGCGGCGGGCAGGTCGCCGAGTTCAAGTCGATGGTCAAGGCGCTGCACGAGGCCGGCCTCGAAGTGATCCTCGACGTGGTCTACAACCACACCGCCGAGGGCAACGAGAACGGCCCGACACTGTCCTTCCGCGGCATCGACAACGCCTCGTACTACCGCCTGGTCGACGGCGACTTCGCGCACTACTACGACACCACGGGCACCGGCAACAGCCTGCTGATGCGCCACCCCTACGTGCTCCAGCTGATCATGGACTCGCTGCGCTACTGGGTCACCGAGATGCATGTGGACGGCTTCCGCTTCGACCTGGCGGCCACCCTGGCGCGGCAGTTCCACGAGGTGGACCGGCTCTCCGCGTTCTTCGACCTGATCCAGCAGGACCCGGTGATCAGCCGGGTGAAGCTGATCGCCGAACCGTGGGACGTGGGCGAGGGCGGCTACCAGGTGGGCAACTTCCCGCCGCTGTGGTCGGAGTGGAACGGCCTGTACCGGGACGCCGTACGGGACTTCTGGCGCGGCGAGGAACACACGCTGGGCGACTTCGCCTCCCGGCTGACCGGCTCCTCCGACCTGTACGCCCACAACCGGCGCCGCCCCCGCGCCAGCGTCAACTTCGTGACCGCGCACGACGGTTTCACCCTGCGCGACCTGGTGTCGTACAACGACAAGCACAACGACGCCAACGGCGAGGACAACCGCGACGGCGAGAACTCCAACCGGTCCTGGAACTGCGGGGCCGAGGGCGACAGCCGCGACCCGGCGGTGCGCGAGCTGCGCGCCCGCCAGCAGCGCAACTTCATCGCCACCCTGCTGCTCTCCCAGGGCATCCCCATGCTGTGCCACGGCGACGAACTGGGCCGCACCCAGGGCGGCAACAACAACGCCTACTGCCAGGACAACGAGGTCTCCTGGATCGACTGGCGGCTCACCCGCGAGCAGCGGGACCTCGCGGACTTCACCCGGCACGTCATCGGCCTGCGCACCGCCCACCCGGTGCTGCGCCGCCGCCGCTTCTTCCAGGGCGAGACGGCCACCCGCGACGACCAGCCGCTGCCCGATCTGGTGTGGATGCTGCCGGACGGCCGCGAGATGGCCGAGGAGGACTGGCAGCGCTCGGACGCGCACTCCGTCATGGTCTTCCTCAACGGCGACGCCATCGCCGAGCCCGACCCGCAGGGCCGGCCCGTGGTCGACGACTCGTTCCTGCTGCTGCTCAACGGCTACTGGCAACCGGTCGACTTCCGGCTGCCCGGCCCCGCCCACGGCGAGCGCTGGACCACGGTCGTCGACACCGCCGAGCCGCAGGGCCCCCCGGACGAGGCCGAGCACAAGCCCGGCGGCGACCTGCGCGTCGAGTCCCGCAGCCTGGTCCTGCTCACCCGGCCCCCGCGCACGGCCCGCTGACGCCGCACGCCCGCCGCCCCGCCCCGGACGCACGAAGGGGGCGGGGCGGCGGGCCGTGCCCGCTCAGGCCTCCCTGCGGGAGGTCACCGTGAACTGCGCCCCGTCCGGATCGCGCAGCACGGCCTCCTGGGCGCCCTCGCGCAGCACACTGCCGCCGTGGCTCTCCGCCGTCCTGGCGCAGGCGGCCACGTCCGCCACCCGGAAGTGGATCTGCCAGTGCGGCCGGATGGTGGGATCGGGGGCCGCCTCCAGCGCGCCCGACTCGATCCGCGCCACCACCTCGCCGTGGCTGCGCAGGACCACCTCGTCGCCCTCGTAGCGGACCTCGCAGCAGCCGGGCCGCTCCGTCGCCCAGTCCAGGACCTCGCCGTAGAAGATGGCCGCGTCGAACGCGTCACGGGTGTGCAGCCGGATGTAGGCCGGAGCGGCCTTGCGCCAGGTCTCCCAGTCGGTGAACAGCTCGCCCTCCCAGATCCCGAAGGTCGCGCCGTCCCGGTCCGCCAGCAGCGCCGCCCGGCCGGGCGGCAGCGAGATCGGGCCGACCGCCGAGGTGCCGCCGCGCTCCTGCACCCGCGAGACCGCCCGGTCGGCGCTCGGCACCGCGAAGTACGGGGTCCAGGCCACGGCCATCTGCCACATGGACGCCACCGCCGCGATCCCGGCGACCGGGGCGCCGTCGGCGAGCGCGATGCGGAAGCGGTCGCCGAGCCTGGCCGAACGCCACTCCCAGCCCAGCAGGGCCGAGTAGAACTCCTCCGTGGCCTCCAGGTCCCGGCTGGTCAGGCTGACCCAGCAGGGCGCGCCGCACACCGTGTGGGTGGAGACGACGCCGGTCGTGGGTCCGGCGGGTGTCGTGTCGTGGTTCATGGCACGTCCTGGTCTCGTCGGCCGGTGGCCACCGGTCTCACACCAGTGTCCGACCGGAACCCCCGAGGGCGCCTGCCGAGTACCCCCCGCATGCCGCCGAAACGGCACCCGGACGGGCGTCGGCGGGTGTCAGCCGGCCTCGGCGAGCAGTTCCTCGCGCAACTGGGCGAAGCACCCGCTGAGCAGCCGCGAGACATGCATCTGCGAGATGCCGAGCTGCTGGGCGATCCGGCTCTGCGTCATGCCCCGGAAGAACCGCAGATAGAGGATCATGCGCTCACGCTCGGGCAGCGCCTGTAGACAGGGCCGTACGGCCACCCGGTCCACCACCAGGTCGTAGCGCGCGTCGGCCTCGCCCAGGCCGTCACCGAGCGCGTACCCGTCGGTGCCGGGCACCTCCGCCTCCAGCGACAGCGCGGCGAAGCAGTCCAGGGCCTCCATGCCGGTGCGTACGTCCTCGACGCTCAGGTCGGTGTACTCGGCGATCTCCGCGACGGTGGGGGAGCGGCCCGGCGTCGTCTGGGCCAGTTCCTTGGCCGCGCGCCGCACCCGGTTGCGCAGGTCCTGGACCCGGCGCGGCACGTGCAGCGTCCACATGTGGTCGCGGAAGTGCCGCTTGATCTCACCGGTGACGGTCGGCACGGCATACGCCTCGAACGCGTAGCCGCGCGCCGGATCGTAGTGGTCGACGGCCTTGACCAGGCCGAGCGCCGCCACCTGGTACAGATCCTCCAGTGCCTCGCCGCGGCCCCGGAAGCGGACCGCGATCCGCTCGGCCATCGGCAGCCACACCTGGACCAGCTCGTCGCGCAGCGCCTTGCGCTCCGCTCCCGCGGGCAGTCCCGCGAGCCGCTCGAAGGCCGCCGCCGTGTCGGGAGCGTCGTCGTGCGGGTGGGACGTCGTTCTGCCGGTGGTACGCATACGCTGCGCCTCCCTCAGCAGGTGCTGGATGGACGGACACCACGGGAGGCGCGGGGCAGATCCTGCCCGGATCGCATCGGGGCCCGGCGCGCCGGCTCCCACGGGCGTGCCTCCGGTCCGAAGCACTGAATTGCGGATTCCCGAAGCCGGAGATCCCGAAACAATTCAGCGAATGCGGTGACGGTATGCGTCCGGCCGGTCGCGAAATGATTTCATTCGGGGTCCGGCGGATTGTCCCGCCGATTGTACGGGCCTTCCCCGGAATTGCATTCCCGGGAAAAGGGCGTCCATTTCGATGTGCGCCTTTCCTGCGTCGCCGGAGCGCCGGTCCGCAGGGGCCGCGCCGGGTCCTTGGTCGAGTCTTGGTCCGCCCTTGGCGGTACTTACCTCTGCTACAGAGGTAACGTCGAAGCATGGAAGCGGAACCGGAGATCCAGGCCGAGGAGCTGGCCGACGCCCTGGTCGGGGTGCAGCGGCTCGTCCGGCGCCGGCTGCGCGCCGGACTGACCGTGACCCGGCTGCGCGGCGCCGAGGTCGAACTGCTGCGCCTGGTCGAGACCCGCCCCGGCATCGGCGTCTCGGAGGCGGCCAAGGAACTGCATCTGGCGGGCAACTCCGTCTCCACCCTGGTCAACCAGCTCGTCCGGGACGGCCAGCTGGTCCGGGAGACGGACCCCGCCGACCGCCGGGCCGCCCGGCTGCTGCTGACCGAGGCCGCCGGGGCGCGGCTGCGGGACTGGCGCGCCCGCCGCGCCGCCCTGGTCCGCGACCAGCTCGACCGGCTGCCCGAGGCCGACCGGCAGGCGCTCGGCGCCGCGCTCCCCGCCCTGCGCCGGCTGGCCGAGAACCTGCGCGAGGAGGGCGATCGCCCATGACCAGCGACGCCGCCGCACCCGACGCCGTCACCTGCACCCGGCTCACCTACTCCTTCGGCGGCACCACCGCCGTCGACGGCCTGGACCTGGCCGTGCGGACGGGCGAGGTGTTCGGCCTGCTCGGACCCAACGGCGCCGGCAAGACCACCGCCATCCGCTGCGTGACCACCCTGCTGCCGGTCCCCGCCGGGATGGTCCGCGTCTTCGGCCACGACCCGGCCGGCGACCGGATGGCCGTGCGCCGGCTGCTGGGCTACGTCCCCCAGCAGCTGTCCGCCGACGCTGCCCTCACCGGCCGGGAGAACGTCACCCTGTTCGCCCGCGTCTTCGACGTGCCGCGCCGCGAACGCTCCGCCCGCGTCGCCCAGGCACTGACCGCCGTCGACCTCACGGACGCCGCCGACCGGCTGGCCAAGACCTACTCCGGCGGCATGATCCGCCGTCTCGAACTGGCCCAGGCCCTGGTCAGCGCCCCCCGCCTGCTGATCCTCGACGAGCCGACGATCGGTCTCGACCCGATCGCCCGCACCGGGGTGTGGGAGCACATCAACGCCGTACGCGCCGCCACCGGCATGACCGTCCTGGTGACCACGCACTACATGGACGAGGCCGACCAGTACTGCGACCGGGTCGCCCTGATGCACCGCGGCCGGATCCGCGCCCTGGGCACCCCCGGCGAGCTGCGCCGGGGCCTGGGCGAACGGCGCCGCGCCGAGGGCGGACCCGCCGCGGACGCGCCGCCCACGCTGGAGGACGTCTTCCGCGAGGTGGCCGGCAGCGGCCTCGACGACAGTTCAGGAGATTTCCGCGATGTCCGAAGCACCCGTCGCACCGCCCACCGGGTCGGCTGACCCCGCCTTCGCGGACGGCATCGGCCTGCTGGTGCGGCCCCCCGAGCCCCGCGCGGGCTGGCGGCTGCTGCCCGCCCGGGTCGCCGCCATGTGCGCGGTCGAACTCCAGAAGCTGCGCCACGACCGCACCGAGCTGTACACCCGCGCCGTCCAGCCCGCCCTGTGGCTGCTGATCTTCGGCCAGACCTTCACCCGGATCCGCGCGATCCCCACCGGCGGCCTGCCCTACCTGGACTTCATGGCACCGGGCATCATCGCCCAGTCCGCGATGTTCATCGCCATCTTCTACGGCATCCAGATCATCTGGGAGCGCGACGCGGGCGTCCTCAACAAGCTGCTGGTCACCCCCACCCCGCGCTCGGCGCTGGTCACCGGAAAGGCGTTCGCGGCCGGGGTGAAGTCGCTGATCCAGGCCGTCGTGGTCATCGTGCTGGCCGCACTGCTCGGCGTGGCGCTGACCTGGAACCCGCTCCGGCTGCTCGGGGTCGCCACGGCCGTGGTCCTCGGCTCGGCGTTCTTCTCCTGCCTGTCCATGACCATCGCCGGGATCGTGCTCAGCCGCGACCGGCTGATGGGCATCGGACAGGCCATCACCATGCCGCTCTTCTTCGCCTCCAACGCCCTGTACCCGGTGGCCGTGATGCCCGGGTGGCTCCAGGTGGTCAGCCGGGTCAACCCGCTCAGCTACCAGGTCGACGCCCTGCGCGGACTGCTGCTGGGCACCCCCGCGCACCTGGGCCTCGACTTCGCCGTGCTCGTCCTGGCCGCCGCCGCGGGCATCACCGCGGCCTCCGCGCTGCTCGGCCGGCTGGCCCGGTGACCGCGGCGGGGTGACGGCCCGTCGTCGGCGGCGCGGGGGAAACCGTCACCGGCGCGCCGCGCGCCGCCCCCGCCGGACGTGATGTGCGGCACGCCCGCGGCCGGGAAAATGATCACCCGCCGGGGGATTCCGCCAGCGCACGGCTTGATCACGGGCCAATGCCGCGGAATTACCCGGCCGCCGCGCATTCCGCGCATTTGACAGTGCGCTCGGCCCACAGATAGGAAACAGCTCTTGGAAGTCGAGAGGTGCGCTGTGTACGAGCCGAACGTGGTCGGGGACTGGCAGGAGTACGACGAGTACGCCGGCCTGCGCGTCCGCGTCCACCGACTGGAACGGGCCGAGCCGCCCCGCGGCCGGGACGACGCCGCCGAGGGACTGGCGTACTTCCGCGTGCGGGCCACCGTCGAGAACCGCGGCACCCGGCACTTCGGCGTCCACCTGGAGGACGGCCAGATCGACGTGCGGATCGGCCCCGACGGCGAGAGCGCGTTCGTGGACTGGCGCAACTCCCAGTTCATCGAGGGCTACGACGTCCACCCGCTGCGCCGGGCCACCGCCGTGCTGTACGCGGCGGGCCCGGAGGACGCCCTGCACCAGGTCGACGTCCAGGTGCAGCTGCGCGTGGACGAGGAGTGGACCGACCGCCGCCTGTGGAGCGGCGGCGTCGGCGTGCACGAGGCGCCCGTCGGCACCGGCGCGCCCTGCCCCGGCGGCCCCGGCGGCCTCGCCCACCAGATCAGCGTCTTCCTGCGCGACCAGGCGGAGCCCGGCGCCACCGGCTGACCCGTCCCGCGACGGCGCGGGCCGGGCTCGTACGTCAGTGCGGGATGCCGTCGATGATCTCGCGGGCGCCCTGCCGCAGCAGCGCCACCGCGACCGATGTGCCCAGGGTGGCCGCGTCCAGCCGGCCCGCCCACTCGTGAGCGTTCAGTCGGGTCTTGCCGTCCGGGGTGAACACACAGGCCCGCAGGGAGAGTTCGCCGCCGCCGTCGACGTGCGCGTACCCGGCGATCGGGCTGTTGCAGTGCCCCTGGAGCACATGCAGGAGCATGCGTTCCGCGCTCGCCGCCCGATGGGTGTCGCCGTCGCCGAGCCCGCTGACGGCCTCGATCAGCTCGTCGTCGCCCTCGCGGCACTGGAGGGCGAGGACGCCCGCGCCGACCGGCGGCATCATCGCGTCCACGGACAGCACCTCGCTGATCACGTCCTGCCGCCCGATGCGCTCCAGACCGGACGCGGCCAGCAGCAGCGCGTCCGCCTCGCCGGCGGCCAGCTTCTCCAGCCGCCGGTTGGCGTTGCCGCGGAACGGCACGCAGACCAGCCGCGGATGGGACGCGGCCAGCTGGGCGATCCGGCGCACCGCCGAGGTGCCGACCCGGGTGCCGGGCGGCAGCTCGTCCAGGGTGAGCCCGCCGGGGTGGACCAGGGCGTCGCGGACGTCGTCCCGCTTCAGGAACGCGGCGAACGTGGTGCCCGCGGGCAGCGGCCGGTCCGCGGGCACGTCCTTCAGGCAGTGCACCGCGAGATCCGCCTCGCCGGCCAGCAGCGCCGCGTCCACCTCCTTGGTGAACGCTCCCTTGCCCTCGACCTTCGACAGCTCCCCGAGCCACTTGTCGCCGGTGGTCTTCACCGGCACCACCTCGGTGCGCACACCGGGGTGCAGGGCGGCCAACTCGGCGCGGACACGCTCCACCTGAGCGAGCGCCATGGGCGAGTCGCGGGAGACGATACGGATCAGTTCGGGCGCGGACATGCGGGACACGATAGACCTTCGGCCGGGCCCGCACGGCGCGGGCCCGGCCCGGCACTCACGGCCGCGTGTCGTCCGGCAGGTCGGCCGCCGCGTCCTCGGGAGCCAGGTCGGGGCGCAGTCGCAGCCAGGACGGCTGGCGCAGCATGCCCGCCCGGGTGCGGACGCTGTAGCGGACCTCGCCGACCAGCCGGGGCAGTACCCAGTGCGCCCCGCGGACCGCGGGCACGGGATCGAAGGGGCACACATCGGTGGCCAGGCCCGCGAGCAGCCCGGCCAGCTCCGCCCGCCCGGCCTCGCTCCAGCCGGTGCCCACCCGGCCGACCCAGCGCAGCCGCCCCCCGCCGCGCTGCCCCACCAGCACCGCGCCCGGCAGCCCCGTCAGCCGCCCCTTGCCGGGCAGCCAGCCGCCCACCAGCACGTCCTCGCCGCGCATGTTGCGGATCTTGATCCAGGCCCGGGAGCGCACCCCGGGCTCGTACACCGAGTCCAGCCGCTTGCAGACCAGCCCCTCCAGACCGTGCTCCCGGGTGGCGGCCAGGGCACGGGCCCCGTGGCCGGCCACGGCGGCGGGCGTGGACCAGTACGGGCCGTGCAGCCCGAGCGCCTCCAGCCGCTCCCGGCGCCGTGTGTAGGGCAGCGCGAGCAGCGGCCGCCCGTCCAGGTGCAGGACGTCGAAGAGCACCAGGTGGACGGGGACGCGTGCGGCACGGCGCGCGGCCAGCGCGGGCGCGTGGGCCAGCCCCATCCGCCCCTGGAGCAGCTGGAAGCTGGCCCGGCCCCGCTCGTCCAGGGCCAGCACCTCGCCGTCCAGCACCGCCGGGACGGAGCCCAGCGCGCGGCCCAGCGGTGCCAGCTCGGGGTAGGCGGCCGTGATGTCCTCGCCCGAGCGGGCCCGCAGCAGCAGACTGCCGTCGCCCGGCAGATAGGCCACCGTGCGCTGCCCGTCCTGCTTGGTCTCGTACGCCCAGCGCGCGTCCTGGGCGGCGGACGGCAGGGTGCCGGGGGTGGCGAGCATGGGCGCGATCAGCGGCAGGGTCACGGCTGAGATGTCGACGGACGGGCCGTGCGCCACGCCGGACGCCCGGCGCTTTCCCCTGATCGGGCGCCTCTCCCCAGTCGTACTTACTCTCCAGTAGGATCGCGCCGCGGATCCGCCTCGGGTCCGCCGCCGGTCGTCGGAGGAGGAACCGTGCCCCGGTCCGAACGCTCACCCCTGCTGCTCGCCGCTCTGCTGGCCACCGCGGGGACCGCCCACTTCGCCTCGCCCCGTCAGTTCGACGCCATCGTCCCGCGCGCCCTGCCCGGCGCCCCGCGCACCTGGACCTACGCCAGCGGAGCCGCCGAGTTCGCGCTGGCCGCCGGCCTGGCCGTGCCCCGCACCCGCAAGGCCGCCGCGCTGGCCGCCGCCGCGTTCTTCGTCGGGGTCTTCCCGGCCAATGTGCGGATGGCGGCGGACTGGCGCGACCGGCCTGCCCGGCAGAAGGCGGCGGCCTACGGGCGGCTGCCCCTCCAGGTCCCGCTGGTGCTGTGGGCGCGCAGCGTCGCCAAGGGCGCGGGGCGCGCCGCGTGAGCGGGCAGGGCACGCCGCGCCCCGGCGACACCGTCGAGGACTTCGCGCTGCCGGACGAGAGCGGGACCACGCGGACCCTGTCCGGACTGCTCGCCGAGGGCCCGGTGGTGCTGTTCTTCTACCCGGCCGCCCTCACTCCCGGCTGCACGGCGGAGGCCTGCCACTTCCGGGACCTGGCGGCCGAGTTCGCCGCCGTCGGGGCGCGCCCCGTCGGCATCAGCGGTGATCCGGTGGAGCGCCAGCGGGAGTTCACCGGGCGGCACGCCCTCGGCATGCCCCTGCTGTCCGACGCGGACGGCACGGTGCGCGAACGGTTCGGGGTGCGGCGCGCTCTGGCCCTGGCACCGACCAGACGGGCCACCTTCGTCATCGACCGGGACCGCTCCGTCCTGGAGGTGGTCCGCAGCGAACTGCGCATGCGCACCCACGCCGACCGGGCCCTGGCCGCCCTGCGCGCCCGCCGCGCCTGACGCCCGCACCGGGGGCGGCACCGGGCGCGGGGCCGCGGGCCGTCCTCACTCCGCGCCGCCGTCCGCGGCGACCTGGGCCAGGGTGCGGCCGGTGCGCACCGAGCGGGCCCGGCGCGGGTCGGGGGTGCCGTGCGCCGCCGCCCGGCCCTCGTCCTTCTTCACCAGCAGCCAGGCGTCCTCGTCGTCGCCCCGGGCGGCGCCCCGGAACCGGGTCAGGGCGTACGCGCCGTGCAGCTTCGCGCCGTACAGCCGGAACGTGGCGTGCCCGTGCTCCAGCGACTCGGCGAAGCCGACCGGACGCCCCCGGCGGTCGTGGCTCAGCGGCTCGTAGGTGCCCCGGTCCCAGACGATCACCGTGCCGCCGCCGTACTGGCCCCGGGGGATGACGCCCTCGAAGTCCTCGTACTCCAGCGGATGGTCCTCCGTGGGCACCGCGAGCCGCTTGTCGTGCGGGTCGTCCGAGGGGCCCTTCGGCACCGACCAGGACCTGAGCACGTCGCCCACCTGGAGCCGGAAGTCGAAGTGCATCCGGCGGGCGTCGTGGATCTGCACCACGAAGCGGGGAGCGGGCCCGGCGCCCGCCCGGCCACCCGAGGGCTCCCGGGTCCGCTCGAAGTCACGCCTGCCGCGGTACTCCCCGAGCCGTCCGTCCCTGCTCACGGGGCCTCCTCGCACCGGTCCGCCGGGTCCGCGCACCCGTCCGCCGGATCCGCCAGGCCCGGGTACCCCCGGCGCGTCGGCCGACCCGCGCGCCGGGGGCTCCTCGCACGCCGCGGAACTCCTCAGAACTCCTCGTGCGTCTCCGGGGCCCCGCCCAGGCGCCGCGGCCTGTCGTGGGTGAGCGCGTCCAGCTGGTCCTGGTCCAGGGCGAACCCGAAGACGTCCAGGTTCTCCCGCTGCCGCCCCGGGTCCGACGACTTCGGCAGGGGCACCGCGCCGAGCTGGATGTGCCAGCGCAGCACGGCCTGGGCGGGCGTCACCCCGAGCTCCCGCGCCACCACGACCACCGCCGGGTCCTCCAGCACCGCGGGACCGCGGCCCAGCGGGCTCCAGCTCTCGGTGCGGATGCCCTTGGCGGCGTGGAACTCCCGCAGCTCCGGCTGCGGGAAGAGCGGATGCAGCTCGATCTGGTTGACGGACGGCAGCACGCCCGTCTCCCGCTCCAGCCGCTCGATGTGCTCCCGGGTGAAGTTGGAGACGCCCACCGAGCCCACCAGGCCCTCGTCACGGAGCTTGAGCATGGCCCTCCACGACTCCACGTACCGGTCGACGCGGGGGAGCGGCCAGTGGATCAGATACAGGTCGACGCGGTCCACGCCGAGGCGCCGCCGGGACTCCTCGAAGGAGGCGAGCGTCTCCTCGTAGCCGTGGTGGCGGCCGGGGAGCTTGGTCGTCAGCACGACCTCCTCGCGCGGCACATCGCTGCGCGCGAGCGCCCGGCCCACGCCGGTCTCGTTCTCGTAGTTGACCGCCGTGTCGACGAGCCGGTAGCCGAGGCGCAGGCCCTCGGCCACCGCCCGCTCCGCCTCGGCGTCGTCCATCGGCCAGGTGCCGAGGCCGACGGCGGGCAGCCGGGTGCCGTCGTCGAGCGGACAGGTGGGGATGCCGGTCATGTGGGGGAACCTTCCCGTCGACGGTCGGAGGGCGGCCGGGGCCGCGGGGCCGGTGCCGACACCCGCCGGACGTGCGTGGCACCCGGCACTGTCGCCACCGTCCGCAAAGCCTGCCACGATCTCCCTGGTACGTGACGGACGACCAGCGGAGCGCGCATGACGACGCACACGGACACGGCGGACGGCACCGCGGCGGGCGGCCTGGAGGTGAGGCCCGTCGCCGGACACATCGGGGCGGAGATCACCGGGGTGGACCTGGCCGCCGGCCTCGACGAGACGGCGGTCGCGGCGATCCGCGCGGCGGTCCTGCGCTGGAAGGTGGTGTTCTTCCGCGGGCAGCGCCTCGACCACGCCGGGCACGTCGCCTTCGCGCGCCGCTTCGGCGAGCCGGTGGTGCTGCGGCGGCGCGGCGGCGCCTCGCCGCCGGACGTCCCGGAGGTGGAGACCACCGCCGACCGGCTGGAGCTGGGCGGCCGGTTCGGCATGGACCACGACGAGTGGCTGCGGCGGCGCCGGCACTCGCTGCTGCGCGGCTGGCACTGCGACCACGGCGCCCGGATCGACCCTCCGGCCGCGACGATCCTGCGCGCCGAGAGCGTCCCCCCGTACGGCGGCGACACCACCTGGTCCAATCTGGCCGCCGCCTACGCCGGACTCTCGGCGCCGGTCCGGGCCTTCGCCGACACGCTGCGCGCCGAGCACCGGCTCGGCGTCGGCTACCAGCCGCGCCCCGGCGACGACGCGTACGTCCGCCATCTGCTGGAGCGCCAGATCGCCACGGTGCACCCGCTGGTGCGCGTCCACCCGGAGACGGGCGAGCGGGTGCTCTTCGTCAACGGCTACTACGTCGAGCAGATCGAGGACGTCTCCCGCGCGGAGAGCCAGGCCCTCCTGGAGATGCTGCTGGAGCAGGCCGTACGCCCCGAGTACACGGTCCGCTTCCGCTGGGAGCCGGGCAGCGTGGCCTTCTGGGACAACCGGGCCACCGTCCACCTGGCGCCCGCCGACAACGCGCACCTCGGCGTCCCGCGGATCATGCACCGGGTGATGCTGCACGGCGAGGTGCCGGTCGGCGTGGACGGGCGGCCCTCCGAGCCGGTCACCGGCAGCGAGCCGGGCCGCTGGTGAGCGCGGGCCCGCTCACGCGGGCGGGCGCAGCGGGATCGTCACCTCGTCCTCGACCGGCGGGTCCGTCTCCTGGGCGAGGTTCCCGGTCGCCGCGAAACAGCGCAGCCGCACCGCCTCGGGCGTGACGTCCAGCCGCAGGAACGACTTGAAGAACGGCGGGCTGTAGGTGACCGAGCCCGGCGAGAACACCTGCGTGTACAGGGTGCGCACCGGCAGCCGGAAGCGGCCCCGGCGGCCGGGGCGGCGGCCCGCGCCCAGCAGGCTCGCCACCAGCCGCACGCGCCGGGTGACCCGGACCGGGCCGCCCGGCGCGCGCACCGGCGGCGTGCCCAGCCGCTCGGCGACCACCGCCATGGCCTCCGCCTCGGTCAGCGTGAAGAAACGGCGCAGCCGCGTCCGGCGGGCGTAGACACCGCTGTAGAACGCCAGCGAGTCGCCGCGCAGCGGATAGCAGCGGAAGTCGGACTCGGTGACGTTCGCGACCGAGACCCGGCCGATGGTGTGCGTGGCGTGCATGAACGCCCCACCGCCACCGGAGACCACGTACTGCACCGTGCGGCCGTCCACGTCCACCGGGTAGCGCTGGTAGTTGTGGATGTCGCCGCCGATCGCCGCCACATAGTGGTGGGCGGGGTCGCGGACGATGTCGTCGACGGTGCCGCCGCCCTCGATCGGGCAGGGGTGGTGCTCACCGTCCACGTACAGCGGCGAGCCGGTCAGGAGGATCTTCGGGCGGGGGCCGCGCGACACCTCGCGCAGCCAGGCGCCCTGTTCCGCGTCGATGGTGCCGAGCAGGCCCGTGTCGATGCCGACGATCCGCACCGGCCCGGCGTCGATCGCCCAGTACGGGCCCGGCTGGACGGCCTGCTGGCCCGGGGCGGAACGCAACGTCCGTGCCTCGGCGAGGCGTTGCTCGTCGGCCGGGCGCGGGCGGTGCCACAGCAGCTCCCGCCACCAGGCGCGGCTCAGCGCGCGCGGCCGGGGCTTGGGCGGCAGCGGCGGTGCGTCGTCGCAGAAGACGCGCATGAAACCGCCGAGGTCCTCGTACCAGTCGTGGTTGCCGGGTATCGCGTAGACCGGCGCCGGATAGTCGCGGTACGGACGGAAGAACTTCGTGCCGTAGTCGTCCGTGCTGCCCACGGGGTAGATCACATCGCTGGTGATCACGGCGAACGACGTGTCCCGCGACACCTTCAGGAAGCCCGGGACGACGGCGTACTGGGAGTCGCCGCCCTCGCCGGGGTCCCCGAGGACCATGAAGGAGAAGCGGTCCGCCTCGGTGCGCCGGATCACCTTGTCGGCGGGTGCCCCGGCCGCCGCCCGCTGCGCCACCCACCGGGACCGGGTCCGCCCGGTGGGGTCCCCGAACCAGCCCGCGGCCACGCCGTTGCGCGCGGACCACAGCGTACGGGGGCTGAGCCAGGACAGTTTCTCGACCCGGTCCGGCATCAGCCGGGCGTAGGTGCCGCGTTCGGCGTCGTTCCAGCCGGCGCCTTCGACGGTATCGCGTGAGGAGTCAGACACGCGGTGCACCGTAACAACGCGCGGACGGCGCACGGCAGGCGGGTCGGGGGTGCGGTCGCCGCCAACTCACCTCCCGTGCGCGGGAGCTGAGGCGTCGTCCGCACTCAGAAGGTGCGCTCCAGCAGACCGAGCAGCGCCGCCCAGTGCCGTTCGTCCGCTGTCGCGTCGTAGGCGTCGGTGTCGGCCTGGGTGTAGCCGTGCCCGGCGCCCGGATAGACCTCGCAGCGGTGCCGGACGCCCGCCGCGGTCAGCGCCTCCTCCAGCCGCTCGATCTGCTCGGGCGGCAGCGAGGGGTCCTCGTCAGCGTGGCCGAAGTACAGCTCCGCCGTGACGTCGGGGGCGGCCAGGTGCGGGCTGTCCGGGGCGTCGGTGGCCAGTCCGCCGCCGTGGAAACCGGCCGCCGCCGCGACCCGGTCCGGGTACGCGCCCGCGGTCAGCAGGGCCAGCCGGGCGCCCATGCAGTAGCCGGTCACCGCCACCGGGCCGTCCGCGACCAGCGGGTCCTCGGCCATCCGGCGCAGATAGGCGCCCGCGTCGCGGCGCGACATCCCGGGCGTCAGGGACCGCATGACCGGAACGATCCGGGCGAAGATCTCCGGCCGCTCGGCCAGATCGATGAAGTCGGGCAACTCCACCACCGGAGCGGGCCCGTGCCGGTAGAACACATGGGGCACCAGCACCGTATAGCCGGACCCGGCGATCCGGTCGGCCATGGCCCGCACCTGCGAGCGCAGACCGAACGCGTCCGTGTAGAACAGGACGCCCGGCCGGGGCCGCCCGTCCCCGGGATGGGCGAGATACGCGTCCGCGGTGCCGTCCTCGGTGGGGATGTCGACGGCCTGTCCCTGTACGGCGCTCATGGGGCGCTGCCTTCCTGCGCGGTCGTCGCCGGAGAGGTCCCCGCCGACGGTGGTGGGGCGCCCCGGGCCGCAGCCGGCGGACGGGGACGGGTGGATCACGGTCATCGTGCCACGCGCCGCACCTCACTCGAAGCGCGACGTGTCGCCCGCCCCCCGGCGCACGATCTCGGCCTCCCCGCCGGAGAAGTCGACCACGGTGGTCGGCTCGGTGCCGCAGTCGCCCGAGTCGAGGACCGCGTCCAGCACATGGTCGAGCCGGTCCTTGATCTCCCAGCCCTGCGTCATCGGCTCCTCCTCGTCCGGCAGCAGCAGGGTGCTCGACAGCAGCGGCTCACCCAGTTCCGTCAGCAGGGCCTGGGCGACCACATGGTCCGGGATGCGCACCCCGACGGTCTTCTTCTTCGGATGCTGGAGCATCCGCGGCACCTCCCGCGTCGCCGGGAGGATGAAGGTGTAACGGCCGGGCGTGGCCGCCTTGATCGCGCGGAACACGTCGTTGTCGATCCGCACGAACTGCCCCAGCTGCGCGAAGTCCTGGCACACCAGAGTGAAGTGGTGCCGGTCGTCCAGGCGGCGGATCGTCCGGATCCGGTCGACGCCGTCGCGGCTGCCCAGCCGGCAGCCCAGGGCGTAGCAGGAGTCGGTCGGATACGCGATCAACGCGCCTTCGCGCAGGCCGTCGGCGACCTGCCGGATGGCGCGCGGCTGGGGGTTGTCCGGGTGCACGTCGAAGTACTTCGCCATCCGCCGAGCTTATGCCGTGCGCGGGGCCCGTGCCCCGCGGGCACCCGCCGCGCCCGGTCCGCCGCGCCGGATCCGCCGGGCACGCGGCGCCGGGCCCGGATCCGCCACGCCGCGGACCCGCCGAACCCGCCGCACATGGAGGGGCGTACCCCGCCGAATCCGGGGAAGCAGAGGCGTACGGCGCCCGGGAGCCCTCCCCCCGGCCTCGGGCCCGCGGCTCCGCCGACCGCTCACCACCCCCCCTGTGAGCCGTCGGCGGAGCCGCCCCTCCCACCGCACCCGTCCGTGTGGCCCGCGGGCCGTCACCAGGACGGCAGAGGCCGCCGCTGGTAACGTCCCGGACCGAGAACGCCGAGGTCAGTGCGGTGTACCGGAGCGGGAGGAGAGGGCCGACATGGCCGGCCGACAGGACGGAGACGCACCGGGTCACGGTGCGGACGACGGGCACGCGGCCTGGGCCGAGGAACTCCTCGACCAACTGCGCCCCGCGGGACGCGACCCGCGCCGGGTGGTGGCCTGGCTGGCCGGCGCCGCCCATGGGACGGCCTGCCTCCTGGACGGCACGGGCACCCTCCTCGCCGGAGCGGCGCTGCCCCTGGCCGACGACGTGACAGCGGACCTCCTCGCCGGCCGGTTCGCCTCGGCGGCGCTCCAGGACGAGACCCGGCACGTCCGCGCGGTGCGCGTGGGGCATCCGCAGGCGCCCGCCGCCGGGGTGCTCGCCGTCTCCCGCGCCACCCCCTTCGACCGGCGCACCGCCGACATGCTCACCCGCGCCGCCGCCGTGGTCGAACTGCTGCTGCGGGCCGAGGACACCACCGAGACCGGCCGCCGCCTCGAACAGGCGGCGTCCGCGCTGCGACTGGCAGTCCTGCAACTGCTGATGGTCGAGGACATCGTCTCCGCCCGCCGGGTCGCCGCGGGCCTGTGGCCCGGCCTGCTCGACACCGACACCGCGCACGTCTACGTCCTGGAGGCGCACCCCGACGAAAGGGAGCGGCTGACCGCCGAATGCCTGGACGCCGCCGACGGCCAGGCCCTGGTCGTGCGCTGCCCGGCCGTGGACGGCCACGTCATCGTCATCGCCCCCGCCGAGACCACCGGGCGGGCGCTGCGCTCCCTGGTCGGCGCCCGCCCGCGGACCTTCCTCGGCGGCAGCATCCGGCACAGCCTCGCCCGGACCGCCACGGCCTACGGGCAGGCCGTCAGCGCCCTCGCGCTGGCCCGGTTCCGCCCGGACGGCACGGCCGTGTACGCCGAGCGCACCCACCCCGAGCGCCTGATGGACGCCGAGGCGCTGCGGGCCTGGGCGGGACGGCTGCTGCGCCCGCTGGACACGCTGCCCCACCACACCCGCGCCGAACTCGTCGCCACCACCCGGCTCGGCCTGGAGTTCACCGCGGTCAGCGCCGCCCGCATCCTCGGGGTGAGCCGCAACACCGTCCGGGCCCGCGTGGAACGCGTCGAGGCACTGCTCGGCGCGGACTTCTCGCTGCTGACCGTCCGCGCCGCCACGCACCTCGCGCTGAACACTCAGGCGGGCGTCGCGCCCGAACCGGCCCGCGCCCCCGCGGCGCGCTCCCGGCAGGTCGGCCTGGACGAACTGCTGGCCGGCCCGGCGCTGCGCACCTGGGCGCACGAACTCCTCGGGCGGCTGGCCGCCGACACCCGGGACCTGCGCGGCACCCTGCGCGCCTGGACCGCGGCGGGCGGCAACGCCGAGCGCGCCGCCCAACTGCTCGGCGTGCACGCGCAGACCGTGCGCGAACACGTACGCGGTGTCGAACCGGTCCTCGAACGCCAGCTCCTCGCCGTCGGCAGCGATCTCTACGAGGTCGTCCTGGCCCAGCTGGCGGCGGGCGACCTGGAACCGCCCGTACTGGAACCCCTCGTACCGGAAACCACCCGTCCGGCGGGGCCGAGGGAGCCTGACCGCGCACCGTGACGGGCCCCAACAGGGGCATTACGGACTCACCTGTGCACGGGTGAGTCCTCCGGCTGCCCGAAAGGGCACCGACGCGGTTTTGACGCGAGTAAGCGAGACGTAAGTTCGAGACGCCGCGGGGATTTCCGCGGGGCCGCGTGCGCAGGCGGGACCGGAACGGGGGACCGGTCCGGCCGCCACGCGGCGCGGGCCCCGCACACCGCGGCCCCACCCTGAACCACCCCGCGCGGACGCCGGGTCGACGCACACCACGGGCCCGGGAACCGCCGCGCACACCGACGCTCTCCCGCCCCCGCTCTCCCGCCCCCGCTCTCCCGCAAAGCGTCCCACCGCGGCCTCATTCCCTCGGCCCGCTCCACCGCGTCCGCGCCCCCGCCCGGCCCGTCGTCCCGCCCGCGCGCCGCGCCACCCCGTCATGCGCTGGTGGTCGGCAGCCGGCCTGGTGTCCGACGCGTACACCCGGATCCCGCTGACCGCGCACCCCCTCGTCCCGCACCTCACCGACACCTCCGCCACGCCCGCCCACCCACGCCCGCCCGCCGCCCTGTCACGGGCCACGGGGCGCTGTGCGTGGCCGGATGCGCTCAGGGGGCCCGAGTGGTTCGGGTCCGGTCCGGATCGGCTCAGCGGTCCGGGTCCGGCGGGCCCGGTGTCAGGACGAGCATCGTCACGTCGTCGCGGATCGTCCCGCAGTGCGCGAGGACGTCGGCCAGCACGCGGTCGGCCAGGGCCGCCGGATCGTGGTCGGCCAGCAGCGGCAGCCGGTCCAGCAGCGGGTAGAACGTGCCGTCGGTGTTCCTCGCCTCGGTGACCCCGTCCGAGGCGAGGAACAGCACATCACCGGGGAGCAGCCGCTCGATGTGCCCGTCGTGCGGCGGGAGCGCGTCGGACAGGCCGAGACCGAGCGGGGTCCAGGGGATGACGGCGATCTCCGTCGCGGCACCCTCGCGCAGCAGGATCGGCGGCGGATGGCCGCACGTCACGATCCGCACCGAGCGCGCGTCCCCGGAGAACTCCAGCAGCACCGCCGTGGCGAACAGCTCCGCGTGCCGTACCTCGGCCGAGTCCACCACGAGGCGGCGGTCCAGCGCGGCCACCATCTCCGGCAGGCCCGGCCGGTCGAGCACCGCCTCCCGGAAACTGCCCAGCAGCGCGGCGACCGTGGAGACCGCCGCGAGCCCGTGCCCCTGCACATCGCCGATGACCGCCCGTACGCCCCCGGGCCCGCGCCGCACGTCGAAGAAGTCCCCGCCGACCAGTGTGCCGCGCTGCGCGGCCCGGTACAGACCGGCGCAGCGCACCGGCCCCACCCGCTCGGGCAGCGGCGGCACGACGGCCCGCTGCGCGGCCTCGGCGACCGTACGCGCCAGGTCCAGCTGGGCGTCGCGGCGGCTGCGCACGTACGACAGCAGGACACTGAGTGCGGCCACGAAGGTGACCGTCTCCAGGTCGGTGTTGCCGGGATGGTCCAGCTGGAAGGCCGGCACGCTCAGCAGGACCACCACCACGCCGCCGAGCAGCGCGGTGGTCAGCGGCCCGTACGACAGCACGGCCAGCGGCGGGATGGCGCCCAGCAGGAACCCTATGTCGAGCGGGCTCGGGCTCAGCAGCGTCACCACGCACACCATGGCGGCCAGCGCCACCGGCAGCACCCGCACCCAGCGCGGCGGCGGGGCACCCCGCAGCCAGCCCCGCCGGTACGGGTCCCGGCGCGGCGACCGCGACAGCAGGGCAGGAGGCTTCACCACACCACCACGCTGCTACGCCGTCCCCGACCCCGCACCCCGGAACCGCCCCGCGGGTGCCGGGAGCGGCCCGCGGCGACCGGGCGGGGCCGCGGCGCGGCGCCACGTCCCGGACGCGACGACAGGCCCTAGAACGGCGTGAGGGTCACCCGGAGCCCGGTGGGCGCCGTGTCCTGGACGTAGGAGGCGAAGCCCGCCACGTCGTCGAAGGCGAAGCCGTACGCCTTGCCGTCCACGGTCGCCGCGTGCACCGCGCGGGAGTAGTGGTTGGTGATCCCGGCCGCGTAGAAGGAGCCCGCGTCGGTCACCGGCTGCGGGGCGCCGCTCAGCAGCACCGACCGGTTGAACCCGGCGCCGAGCACGGCCGCGACCGGCCCGGTCGTCCCGTCGTTGGGCGCGGCGAGCGCGCCGTCGCAGAACAGGACGTCCCGGGTCGACGGCTTGGCGAAGGAGACGGAGGCCGGCCCGGTGAAGACGAGCCCGCCGTCACGCACCCGGCCGGTGAAGGTGCCCGCGTCGGTGGCGACCGTGAGGTCCTTGCCGCCGTAGACGTCCCACACCTCGTCGATGGAGGGGGCGAAGTAGTCCGCGGGGAACAGCCCGGCGTCCAGGCCGTGCCCCGGGGCGATCACCCGGGTGTCGTCCACGACGAGCCGCGCGAAGTCACCGGCCTGCCGCACGGCGTCGAACACGGCGGCCCGGCCGCCGTCGCGCACGGTGCCCGTGGTCTGGTCCTGCGCGCCGGTCAGCCGCAGGCTCATCGGCACGCTGAACATGTCGACCATGGTCGTGTTGCAGAACATGCCGGAGGCGTTGTAGGTGAACTCGGCGCAGTCGTGCAGCACCGGATGGTTGGGGTCGGAGGACACCCAGCCCGCCGGGTACTGGAGTGCCGGTCGCCCGTCGCCGTCGGTGACCGCGCGCAGCTTGAGCTTCTGCCCGAGGGAGACGTAGATCCGGCCGGACATGTACGGCAGCGACAGCCGGGTCTCGCCGCCGCCCGCGAGCGGGATCGCGTAGTCGGTGAAGCCGTCCGCGCCGTTGTCCGCGACCGAGACGGGCGCGAGGGTGCCGTCGGGGGTGACCCGGACCTGGGCGCCGTCCTGGTTGCCGACGATGTACACGTGGACGGAGGCGTTGTCGAAGGAACCGCTGTCGTTGGCGATCGTCAGCGGGAGCGCGCCCGCCGCCGCGGAGCGGGCCGGGCCCGCCAGGGCGCGTGGGGCGAGGGCGGCGAGGGCGGGCGCCGCGAGGGCTGTGCCGCCGAGAGCGGTGAGGAACGTCCTGCGGCCGAGCGGACGCTGGTGACGAGGAGCCATGTGGGGGAGCCTCCTTGAAGCCGGACAGGGGTGTGGGGGAGGGGCGGCGATGCGTCTGAGAGCGCTCTCACCGCCGCCGGAGGGCCCGATGCTACGCAGCACCGCCCACCGCGCCAACCCCTTGTGCCCCACGCGTCAACCCCTTGTGTCCCACCCCGACTCCCGCTTCCTCCACGGCGGTTGACCACAGGGCGGGCGATTCGGAACCACTTGGTCCGGGGGTACGCGCCTTCGAGGAAGCCCTGTGGGCGGCCGGTCTCTCGGCTCAGCCGCTCTCGCGCTCCAGCAGGTCACCGGCCTCCGCGAGGATCTCCGTGACCCGCAGCCCGAACGCGGCGTCGCACGGGTGCGGGTGACCGGTGCGGGCGGCTTCCGTGAGGGCGTCGGCCGCCCGCGCGAAGGCGACGACGGCCTCCTCGGTGCCCTCCGGCAGGACGGCCGCCCCTGCCGTACCCCGCACCTCCACCGCCGTCCCGGCCGCGGCGGGCGGGGCGGAGAGGCTCAGCGTGAGGGTGCTGGAGGCGCCACCGGCGTGGTCGAGGACCACATGCACGGTGTCCCCCGGGCCGGGTGCGGCGGCCGTCACCCGCCGTACGTCGCCCAGGACCGGCAGCAGCACCGACAGCGCGTGCGGGCCCACGTCCCACAGCGCGCCCTTCTCCCGCCGCCACGGCGAGGCCGCGAACGGACTGTCCTCGGCACCCCCGAACAGGGCGCCGAGCCACTGCGCCCGGCCCGTGAACCAGCCGCCGTGCTCCGCCTGTTCGGCGATCCACGCCTGCGGCGCGCTCTGGAAGCGGGTGGTGAAGAAGACCACCGAGGCCACCTGCGCCCGCTCGGCGGCCCCGACCACCGCGCGGGCCTGCTCCACCGTCGGCGCCAGCGGCTTGTCCAGCAGCAGATGGCACCCGGCGCGGGCCGCGCGCACCGCCAACTCCGCCTGCACGTCCGGCGGCAGCGCGACGGCGACCGCGTCCACGTCCGCGAGCAGCGCGTCGGCGTCGGCGTAGGCGCGGGTGCCGTGCCGCTCGGCCAGCTCCTCCGCGGCGGCCGCACGGCGGCCCCACACCCCGGCGAACTCCAGCCCGTCGTGCCCGCCGAGGGCCGGGGCGTGGACCATCTGGGCCCAGGGGCCGGTGCCGAGCAGTCCGATGCGCATGCGGTTGCCTCTCCACGGTGCCGAACGAGGTGACGGCCCGCGTCCGTGCGGGCCGGTCCCGCCCGAGGGTGCCACAGCGGCCCGCGGCCACGGCGAGCGGGCGTGGGCCCGGAGCGCCGGAGCGTCACCGCGCCGGGCCGCTCACCGGACCCCGGTCAGGCGGCGTGCCGCCGTCCTGGGTCCCGTCCCGGTGCATGCGCCGCCGCGTCCTGCTCCTCCCGCTCCTCCCGCTCCTCCTGCTCCTCCCGCTCGTCCCGCGCGGCCACCGCCCCGGCGGTGCGGCGGCCGCCGGGGACCAGTCGCAGATGCCCGCGGTGCCGGGCGGGCCGGCCGCGGGCCGGGGCCGGTGCGGACACCCGGTCCTCGATCCGGTCCATGATCAGCAGCAGTCCACCCACGAACGGCAGCAACAGCACAGCGACGACCACCACGACGCCTCCTCCTCCGACCGACAGGCGAGTGCTCCGAACCGTGCCTTCGATGGGTCCGGCGGTGTGAAGAATCCGTGACGATCGGGTGGATCGGGACGATCGGCGGCCGTGTCCGGGCAGCCCGCCCGTCCCGTGGCTGGTGACGGCGAACGGGGTCTCCGTAGGATGTAACCTCTGTTCGGACCGGGCCCGTTGACGCGGTGGACCCGGTGAACCTGGGGGAATGGATGCCTGCGGAGAACCAGTTGTCCACGAACATCGACGAGCGTGTGCCGACCGCCGCGCGCATGTACGACCACTACCTCGGCGGCAAGGACAACTACGCGGCGGACCGCGCGGCGTGCGAGGAACTCGACAAGGTCGTCCCGAGCACGCGCCGGCTCGCCCTGAACAACCGCCGCTTCCTCCAGCGGGCCGTCCGCACCCTCGCCCAGGACTACGGGATACGCCAGTTCCTGGACCACGGCTCCGGTCTGCCCACCCAGGACAATGTCCACCAGGTCGCCCAGCGCATCGACCCGGACACCCACGTGGTCTACGTGGACAACGACCCCATGGTGCTGGTGCACGGCCGCGCCCTCCTCCAGCAGGACGAGCGCACCGCGGTCATACACGCCGACATGCGGCAGACCGACGAGATCTTCGGGCACGAGGACACCCGGCGGCTGATCGATCTCTCCCAGCCGGTGGCCGTGCTGTTCAACTCCGTCTTCCACTGCATCCCGGACAGCGACACCGACGGCCCGCTCGCCGTGGTCCGGCGGGTCCGGGAGCGGCTGGTGCCCGGCAGCATCCTGCTGATGTGCCAACTGGTCAGCGAGGAAGCCGAGGTGCGGGAGTTCGTCACCGATTTCATGGACAAGGCCACCCAGGGGCACTGGGGGAGGGTGCGCGAGGAGAAGGACGTCGCCGAGTGGTTCGAGGGACTCGAGGTCTTGGAGCCGGGTCTGGTCGAGGTCTCCACCTGGCGCCCCGACACCGAGGTGGCGCCCCGTCAGCTCACCCACGAATGGGTGGAGTTCGGCGGCATAGGCGTGGTCCGCTGAGCAGCGGAAGAACGGGGAGCCGGGAAGCGAAGGAAGCCGAGGAAGCGGCGGGAGCGGGGCGCGGGCGTTCTGCCGCGTCTCCCGGACGCGGCGCGCGCTCAGGGCGCCGAATAGCGCTGCCGGGCCGTGGTGCGCAGCAGTTCCAGTGACTTCGCCGGCGTCAGGGCCTCGTCGGCCAGCCGGTCCAGGGCGATCCGGTACTCCTCGGTCTCGTCCCGGTCCTCGAGGAAGTTGGCGCTCCTGATGTGTTCCAGGTAGACGACGTCCGGCAGATCGAGCCCGCCGAAGCGCAGATAGGTGATGGGTATCGCGGGTGCGGATGCGTTGGTCACGTCCAGCGGCACCACCTGCACCGTGACATGCGGGAGCTGTGCCGTCTCGATCAGATGGTCCAGTTGCTCGCGCATGATCTCGCGGCTGCCGAGGACGCGCAGCAGCACCGACTCGTCGAGCACCGCCCACAACTGCGGCGGATCCTCGCGGCGCAGCAGATCGGTGCGCCGGGTGCGCAGCTCCACCCGCCGCTGCACCTCGTTCGACGGCGCGGTCGGCAGTCCGCGCTCCACCACCGCCCGGGTGTACGCCGGGATCTGGAGCAGACCGGGCACGTACTGGAGCTCGAAGGTACGGATCGCGGCCGCGGCCTCCTGGAGACCGACGAGGCGGTCGAACCACTCGGGCATCAGCCGCTTGTCGTACCGCTGCCACCAGCCGGGCTCACTGGCCCGCCGCAGCAGCTTCAGCAGGACCGAGGACTCGTACTCGTCGGTTCCGTAGAGCTGAAGGAGGGCGCGCACGTCGCCCTCCGCCGGGGGCCGACGGCCCTTGCCCGACTCGATGCGCGAGAGTTTCGCGGCACTGAAGCCGAGACCCCGGGCCGCCTGCTCCTGGGACAGTCCGGCGTCCTCGCGGAAGCCGGTGAGCTGTACACCGACCAGCAACTTCAGCAAAGTGGGCGCCGGTTCGGAACCGTCCAGATAGGGTTCGAGGCGGGAGCGGCCTTGCGACTCGGCGGACATCCTGACTCCCCAGTGGACCGGCGGACTTGAGATGGACACTATCGCACCGGTCCCGCACGGAGGGCATCCGTCCGAACACCTATCGGTAACTCGGCAACCGCCCTCCGCTTGCCCGCGGAGGGCCGTCGATCACCACAGCAGGTGGTCGAACTCGCCCTCCTTGGCGCCCGCCAGGAACGCCGCCACCTCGGCCGGGGTGTAGACGAGGGCCGGCCCGTCGGGGTCCCGGGAGTTGCGCACCGCTATCCCGCCGCCGTTCAGGGCGGCGACCTCCACACAGTTGCCCTCGGCGTTGCTGTGCCTGCTCTTGATCCAGCGGGCGTCCAAAGAGCTGGCCCGCACTCCGTTCGGCGTCGATGGCACCGCAGTCTCCTCGCTGTTCACGTTCCGTCGTGAGGTGCGCCGGGCCGCTGTCGGGCTCCGGCGGGTTCCTTCCGGATCCTTCCCCGTCCCGCGCACTTTCACGAGAAATTTCGCGTGCAATTGCACGCGGGCGCTGACAGCGTGGATAATAGCGGCGGCGTCAACCCCCTTGTGGGCGCCGACAGATGACGTCTCATCAGGGAGATGCCGTGCTCTCGTCCGCGAGTCTCCCGCCCGGAACACCGGGCGCAGCGGACCCGGTCCTGCCCGGATCGCCACACCTCGTCCGCGCCACCGGTGCGGGACGCGCCCGGATCCGCACCTCCCCGTCCCGGTCCGTCCGGACGGCCGGGGCGACGCGGCCCGCGCGCCCGCCCCGCTGAAGGACCCACCCCCCATACGACCGCCGCGGAAAGGCCCGACGCCATGCGCACCGCACCGACGGAGCAGCCGAGCACCCAGCGCACCGACCGCGCCCCCCATGCCGCCGCCGCGCCCCTCTCGGCCCTGGGGCAGGTGCCCTGGGGCGACATCAGGGACGCCACCGGCTCCGCGGCCGGCATCCCCCCGCTGCTGCGCAGCATGGCCCGGGGCGACGCCGAGACCGCGCGGGCGGCCCTCAAGGAGCTGCGCGGGCGCATCTGCCAGTACGGCTTCGTGGTGGAGCAGGCGACCGCCCCCACCGTGCCCTTCCTCTGGGAGCTGGCCCGGACGCCCCAGGTGACCTGCCGGCCGCAGATCATCCAACTGCTCAGGAACATCGCCGACGCCCGCCAGTGGGAGAGCGTCGCCGCCGTCTACCCCAAGCTCCTCAACCACCGGGAGAACCCGGTGGTGTGGGAGCGGCGGGCCCGGCAGGCGGTCCGCGCCCGCTCCGGCGCCCTGCGGGAGCTGCTCGCCGAGCAGGACGGTGAGATCAACCGGGTCACCGCGGAACTGGCCGACGCCCTCGCCGAGTGACCCGGCCCTCCGGACTTTCCGCCGGTATGCCCGCTTTTCCCGTGCGATCCGGGCGGCCCTGACCCCGGGGGCGGGAGATCACTGGCCCGTTCTCGTCCGTCGGGATCCCGCCAGGCGCCCGAAGATTCCGCCGCCCCCGCCCCTCGTCGGCCGCAATCCCTGTGCTGTGCCGGGCTTCTGACGCGCTGTTCTCCTGCCCGCCCGGTGCGTGGCGCCGACCCAATCTTGGTCGAAGGGCCGAAAAGCACCTATATTGCGGATACCTTCTGCCGGGTCGTACGGCGCCGTGCCGCCGTGACCGGGGGCTGCCCGCGCAGGTGGGCCGAGTGCGCAGCGGAGGCCCCGGTGACCGTCACCCAGCGGATCGAGCGTGGTGCGCGGCCCTGTCGCGCGCGGCGCGTCCGCGGCGCCGCGCCCCGCCCCGACCAGGGCCCGGCGGCGCATCGCGGCGGCGCGTGCGGCGCCCGCCGCTCCGAGGCCCCCGGCCCCTTCCTCCCCTCCGCCGAGGACGCGCCGTCCCCGGGCCGGATATCCGAGAGCCGCGCGGTGTGCCGGTCGTTCCACGGATGATCCACCGGGAATCGACTGAATCTGGTCAATCATGTGTCGCGAGGCGGTCGGCATGCATGGCACGGCGTGCCTGGGGCATACGCAGCAAAAAATCGAGAGAGGGGCGCTCCGTGCTGGTTCCGGACCCGAAGATCGTCAGGACGTTGCTGACTCGGTACGCATCACTGAAGATCGCGCAGGCTGAGAGGGAGCGGGCCGATGCGGCTCGGGAGCTGGAGGACGTGAGTTACACCCTGTGCGTCATGATGGGCACGACGAGCATCCACGACGCCATCGTCCGTGCGGACGCGCTGCTGCTGGCCACCGGCCGGACGGCGGAGGCGGCACAGGGCACCGACGGCGACAGCGGTCTTTCGCTGGCCGTCTGAACGGCCCGCGTGGCGTACGGGCGGGGGCGCCCGCGGCACTTCGTGGCACTGCGTGCCGTCGGGTGCCAGGGGCAAGCAGGTCACGATCCGGCCACGGGCGCCCCCGGCCGGGCCAGCCACGCGGCGATGGTGCGGGCGATCGGCTGGCCCGTCTCCACCTCGATGAACCCGAACTGCCCCGACTGGTTGCACTCCAGGAACCACCAGGTCCCCTCGGAGTCCTCCGCGAAGTCGAAGGCACCGTACGCCAGTTCGGCCGCCCGGAGATAGGCGCGTACCGCGGCCTCCACGCCGGGCGGCACCTCGGCCGCCCGCCACGGGGTCCGCGAGGAGGCGAAGCGGACGTCCACCTCGTCCGGGTCCGCGTCCGCCGGGATCTCCTTGCGGGCCGCCAGCAGGGTGCCGCCCACGGCGGTCAGCCGGATGTCGGCCCGCTTGTCGACCCGCCGTTGCAGCAGCGTGGGACCGTAGGCGACCGCGTCGAAGTCGGCGTCCGGCGCGACCCGGGTGGTGGGCACCGCCCGCGGCGGCTCCTGCGGATGGGCGCCGGAGACCGGCTTGACCACCAGGTCCGGGAAGCGCGCGGCGAACTCCCGGGCGGCCTGCGGGACGGTGGTGATCAGCGTCGCGGGCACCGGCAGCCCGGAGCGCTGGGCGAGCCGCAGCTGCCACGGCTTCACCCGGGCACGGCGGGCCGCGTCGGGATGGTTCATCCAGCGCGCGCCGGAGCCGCCCAGCATGCCGTACAGCGCCTGTGCCGCCTCCTCCGTGAGCCAGGACGAGGGCTGGGCGGCCCGGGACGCCGGAACGCCGGGCCGGCGCACCCAGACGGCGCGCAGCCCGCTCAGGCTCACCAGCCGCCCCCCGCAGGACAGCTGGGCGTCGAACGAGCCGTGCGCGTACTCGCCCGACAGCGTGGCGCCCGCGGTCAGGTCGGCCGGATCGAGCCTGACCACCGGGACCGAGGAGGCGTTCAGGTGGACCACCACCATGTCCGCCGTCACGTCCTCCTCGCCGGTGAGGATCAGTACGGTCATCGTCGCCGACCGTGTTCAGTCGTCGAAGTGCGTCTTGGAGCCCGCGGTCGAGGTGGTGGTGCCCAGTTCCCTCAGCAGTGCCTGGTCGCACGCGGCGATCCTGCCGTCCGGGAGCACGTTCAGCTGGAGCCCCGCGTCATAGACGTAGGGCGTACCGGCGTCCCACTCCACGGCCGGACGTGCGTAGTTGAGCGCGAACGGTTGCATCGTCTCTCCCCTGTCGGTGCAGCCGCGATCAAGCGGTGGTCATCCGTGCGTTCTCGCTTGGCCCGCTGACTTTGTTTCGGGTTCCGGAGACTTATACGAATCGAACGAGTGAATGGTTTCCTCACGGAGCGTAATCATGGGCGTCCGGCAGCCCCCGGCGGCCGGAAAGCACCGGCCAGGGGCCCGCCGCACCCGCGGCGCCGTGCAGCGTGCGCAGGGCGAGGAGCAGGACACCGATGTCATCCAGATACACCGGATCGGGCAGCAGATCGACCGGCAGGACGAAATAGAGGACGGCGCCCCAGAAGACCCAGCGCGGTCCGGTCGGCAGCCCGGCGCGGCGCAGCGCCCGCCGGGCCCGCACCAGCCGGACGAACACCGTGATCGCCCCGCCCAGCACCAGGGCCGCGAGGACCGCGGTGACCAGGATCACCTTCATGGAGAAGTCCACGTCCTGCTCCCCTTCCTCCTCCGCGCGTCCCCGGTGTCCCTCACATCGGCTCCGCGCCACGGTCACCCGCGCGGACCTCCCGGGTGGCGCACCGGCAGAGCACGCTCTTGTAATGGCCAGGGTAAGTCGCGTGCCGCGATTCGGGGGCGCAGGAGCGGCCCGCACCCCTGCCCTGGAGCCCAGATGACCACCCGCTCTTCACCATCCCAGCCGAACCCGTCCCTCCAGTCCGTGATCGCCTTCACCGAGGAGATCCACCGGACCGGACCGCCCGGCACCCCGGCCGACGGCGGTGAGGGCGGGGCCGCGGACGGCGAACCGGCCCATCGACCGGTGCGCTGCGCCGTGGGCGACCGGCCCCTGGAGGAGGTCGTCCGGCTCGTCACCCTCCTGGAGGGTTCCCCGCGGTACGCCGACACCACCGGCCGGGTCCTGCGCGCCGCCGCCCTGGACCGCCCCGTGGAGGAGGTCGTCCGCCTCGTCGCCGAGCTGACCCGGCCGCCGCGCCCGGCCGAGAGCGCCGACGCCGCCATCCGGGCCGCCGTCGAGCACCGCGACCTCGACGAGGTCACCCGCCTGCTGGCGCTGCTGCACCGCGCGCCGCAGCGGCCGCACTGCGCCCGGGTGGCCGTAAGCGCGGCGGTCGGCGCCCGGACCGCCGAGGAACTGGCGGACCTCCTCGGCGGCCTCGCCCGCCACGACGGGAGCGGCAGCCCGCCGCCGTACACCGCCGCCGAGGACCCGTCCGCCGTCCCGGAGGAACCCACCGCCGCCGGGGCGGGCACGGAGCGGTGCGCCGGTCCCGGCGGCACGCCCTGCGACCCGGAAGGGCCCATGGCCGCGGCGGCGGACGACGAGTGGGCCGGGCAGGACGGCGGAGCGCGCGGACCGGGACGGCTCGTCTTCTGGCCCGGCTGGGTCGCGGCGGCGGCCCTCGTGGTGTGCGGCGCCGCCCACTTCCCGCTGCGCCCCGACGGCGCGTCCGGCCTCGTCTACGGCGCCGCCCTCGCGGCGTCGGCGCTGTGCGGCGCGCTGGCGCTCGCACTGGTCCTGCGGGCCGGAGTGACGGTCCTGGTCGCCGGATCGGTGCTGCCCGCCGCGCTGGCCGCGCTCGGCTACGCCGAGGGCCGGTTCGCACCGGCCGGGCTCTCCCGGGCCCTCGCCGTCACCGTGGCGCCGCCGTCGAGCGCCGGGCTCACCGCCGTGTGCGCCGCGCTCGCCTCGCTGGCCGCCCTCTCCCTGCTGCTGATGGTGCAGATGGCCGAACGGCACCCGGCGCCCCGGCCCGAGGGCTGACCACCGGACCGCGCGCCGCACCGCCCGGCGACGGGGGAGGGGGACCGCCGTCGGGCGGTGCGGCACGCGGCCGGGGGCCGGGGCCGGAGGGCCGGTCACCCGGCCAGTCCGCCCAGCACCTTGTCCGGTGTCAGCGGCAGCTCGCGGAAGCGGACCCCGGTGGCGTGGTGGACGGCGTTGCCGACGGCCGCCGCGCTGCCCACGATGCCGATCTCACCGATCCCCTTGCTCCCCATCGGGTTGAGCCGGGTGTCGGTCTCCTCCACCCAGTACGCCTCCACGTCCGGCACGTCCGCGTGCACCGGCACGTGGTACGACGCCAGGTCGCACTCCACGAAGTCCCCGAAGACCGGATCCATGGTGCTGCCCTCGGTCAGCGCCATGCCGAGCCCCATGGTCATGCCGCCGACGAACTGCGAGCGCGCGGTACGGGCGTTCAGGATCCGTCCGGCGGCGAACACACCGAGCATCCGGCGCACCCGCACCTCGCCGGTCACCGTGTCGACGGCGACCTCGGCGAAGTGCGCCCCGAAGGCGTGCCGGGAAAACGCGCTCCCCGCGTCGGCCTGGCCTGCGGTGTCCGCCCGCGCGCTGAGCCCCGCCCCCGGCGGTGGCCCGGCGTGGTCGGCGAGCCGCTCCGCGAGCCGTCGGCACGCCTCGTGCACGGCCCAGCCCCAGGATGCGGTCCCGGAGGAGCCGCCGGCCAGCGAGGCGGGCGGCAGATCGCTGTCACCGACCTCCGTGCGCACCAGCTCCAGCGGCACGCCCAGCGCGTCCGCCGCCACCTGGGCCAGCACCGTCCGGGCCCCGGTCCCGATGTCGGTGGCGTTGATCGCGACCACGAAGGTGCCGTCGGGCAGCGCCCGCGCTCGGGCGGCGGACGGCTGCACGTACACCGGGTACGTGGCCGAGGCCACGCCCGTGCCGATCAGCAGGGGCCCCTCCGCCCTAGACCGGGGCCGCGGGTCGCGGTGGGCCCAGCCGAAGCGGCGGGCGCCCTCGCGCAGGCACTCCACGAGATGCCTGCTGCTGAACGGCCTGCCGCTGTCCGGCTCCCGGTCGGGTTCGTTGCGCACCCGCAGCTCCACCGGGTCCATGCCCAGCGCACCGGCCAGTTCGTCCAGGGCGGACTCCAGTGCGTACATGCCGGGCGCCTCGCCCGGCGCGCGCATCCAGGAGGGCGAGGGCACGTCGAGGGGCACCACCCGGTGCGTGGTGAGGCTCTGCGGCACGGCGTACATGACCCGGCCGGGCACCGCCGCCTGCTCCACGAACTCCTTGATCCGCGAGGTCCAGGTGGTGGCCACATGGGTCAGGGAGGTCAGCCGGCCGTCGACGTCGGCGCCCAGGCGGATCCGGTGCAGGGTGGGCGCCCGGTGGCCGACCGCCGCGGGCAGGAAGCGGCGCGGCAGCGCCACCGTCACCGGCCGTCCGGTCGCCTTGGCGGCCAGCACGGCGAGCACGGTGTCGGGGCGGGCGGTGCCCTTGGAACCGAAGCCGCCCCCGACGTGCTCGGAGACGACGGTGATCCGCTCCTCGGGCAGCTCGAACATCTGGGCGAGCGTGTCGCGCATCGCCGTGCCGCCCTGGCTGGAGGCGTACACGGTCAGCCGGCCGTGGCCCCAGTGGGCCGTGCTGGAGTGCGGTTCCATCGGGTGGTTGTGCAGCGGCGGCACGCTGTAGCCGACGTCGACCCGGACGGCGGAGGCGGCGAACGCGCTCTCCGGGTGGCCGTGTTCGCGGCGGCCGGGGAAGCCGCCGTTGGCGGTCTCCGGCTCGTAGGCGCCCGGATGGTCCACGCGCAGGGTGACGTCGTGCTCCTCCTGCGCGTACGTGACCTCGACCGCCTCGGCGGCGGCCCGCGCCGCCTCCGGGGACTCGGCCACGGCCAGGGCGACGAACCAGCCGCGGTGCGGCACCCGCGGGTCCTGGAGCACGGCGAGCGCCGCGTCCTCCGGTTCGGCCATCCGCGGGGCGTTCTCGCAGGTGAGGACCGTCAGGACGCCGGGCAGCGCCAGAGCGGCGGCGGTGTCGACCGCCGTCACCCGGCCCCGGGCCACCGCCGCGGGCACCGGCCAGGCGTGGACCCGGCCCGGCAGCCGGTACTCGGCGGCGTAGCGGGCGCCGCCGGTGACCTTCAGGCGTCCTTCGCGGCGCTCGACGGGAGCGCCCAGCACGGTCGCGGCGACGGACATGGGGTCCTCCTGTGGCAGGGGCGGGCGGTGGAGCGGGGCGCGGCGCCGTGCGGCCCGGGTTCAGACCGCGGCGGGCGCGGCGAGCCGGGTCAGCACGTCCACGGCGAGATTGCGGGCCAGCGGCACCTTGTAGGCGTTGTCCCGCAGCGGCCGGGCCGCGGCGAGTTCCCGGTCGACGGCGGCCGCGAACGCCTCCGCGGTGACCGGCCCGCCGAGCAGCGCCTCCTCGGCGCGCCGCGCCCGCCAGGGCCGGTGGGCCAGCGCTCCGAAGGCGATCCCCGCGTGCGCCACGACGCCGTCCGCGACCCGCAGCACCACCGCGACCGAGGCCAGCGCGAAGGCGTAGGAGGCCCGGTCGCGGGCCTTGCGGTACGCCGAGGGCAGATGGGCGGCCGCCGCCGGGAGCACCACGGAGGTGATCAGCTCACCGGGGCGCAGTTCGGTGTCCCGCTCCGGATGCTCGCCGGGCAGCCGGTGGAACTCGGCCGCCGGGACGCTGCGGGCGCCCTCCTGCCCGTACAGCTCCACGCGCGCGTCCAGGGCGGACAGCGCCACCGCCATGTCCGACGGGTTGGTGGCGATGCACCGGTCGGAGTACCCGAGCACGGCGTGGTCGCGGTGCACGCTCTCCAGGGCGCCGCAGCCGCTGCCGGGCTCCCGCTTGGCGCACGGCTTGGACCGGTCCTGGAAATACGGGCAGCGGGTGCGCTGCATCAGGTTGCCGCCGGTGGTGGCCGCGTTGCGCAGCTGCCCGGAGGCACCCGCGAGCAGCGCCTGCGACAGCACCGGCCAGCGGTCGCGGACCAGGGGATGCGCCGCGAGGTCGCTGTTGCGCACGGTGGCGCCCACCCGCAGCGAGCCGTCGGGCAGTTCCCGCACCGTGTCCAGCGGCAGCCGGGTCACGTCGACGAGGAAGTCCGGGCGCTCCACGTCCAGCTTCATCAGGTCGACCAGATTGGTGCCGCCGCCGAGATAGCGGGCCCCGGGGTGCGCGGCGAAGGCGTCCGCCGCCTCGTCCACACTGCCCGCCCGTAGGTAGCCGAAGGGTTTCACGGGACGACGTCCTCCACGGCCTCGACGATGCGCGGATAGGCCCCGCAGCGGCACAGGTTGCCGCTCATCCGCTCCCGGATCTCGCGCGGATCCAGCGGGACGGGACGGCCGGGGGCGGCGGCGGGGCCGGTGACCAGCGAGGGATGGCCGGCCGCGGCCTCGGCCAGCACGCCCACGGCGGAGCAGAGCTGGCCCGGGGTGCAGTAGCCGCACTGGAAGGCGTCCCGGTCCAGGAACGCCTGCTGGAGCGGGTGCAGTTCCTCGTCGTCGTCGTCCGCCAGACCCTCGACGGTCGTCACCTCGCACCCCTCCAGGGTGACGGCGAGCAGCAGGCAGCCGTTCGTCCGGCGCCCGTCGACGAGGACCGTGCAGGCTCCGCACTGGCCGTGGTCGCAGCCCTTCTTCGCCCCGGTGAGACCGAGATCCTCCCGCAGCACGTCCAGCAGGACGCGGCGGTGATCCAGGAGGAGGGTGTGGGGCTCGCCGTTGACCCGGAACGTCGTTCCGGAACGGTGCCCGGTGTGCTGGTCGCTGCCCATGGCGTGGATGACCTTCCGGACGCGTGATGCGGTGCAGACCGCGGTGCAGACCGCGTATCCACACTGAGGCGCCTGACACGTCACCGCGGGGCCTGACACGTCCGGGCACGCCAGGAACCCAGGGCGCCGCCCGCGCGGGCGGCGCCCGGCCGGCCCTGCCGACAGGGATCCCGGCCGGGCAGTGTGTCAGTCCCCGGCCGGGCCCTTCGCGGCGCCGCCGTCCCGGGGCGCGGGCGGCGGTGCCGGTGGGGGCGGCGGCGGGGGGCCCGGCGGTGCCTGCGACGGCTCGGCCTCCGGCTCCGGCGGCGCAGCCGCGCGCCGGGTGCGGGCACCGCCCTTGAGCCGTTCCAGACCGCGGGCCAGATGCTGGAAGGGCGAAAGCCCGGCCGGACCGGCGCCCGGCCTGCGGACCGGCGGGGCACCCTCCGCGCCCGCGGCCTCGCGGTACACGGCGAGCGCCTCGTTGGCCCGCTCGGCCGCGTCGCGGTACAGGTCCCGGGACTTCGTCATCGCATCCAGGGCCTCGGCGTACATGGCCACCAGCTCGCGCGCCCGGACCAGCTCCTCCTCCATCGTCATCAGGTGCCACTGCTCGCGCAGCACCGTCAGCGCCTGGTCGCCGCCCTCGGGCAGCGGCCTCGGCAGCGCGTCGAACCGCCGTACCGCGTCCAGGACCTCGGTCGGCTCGTTGCCGTCCAGGAAGACGCTGCGCACGGAGAACCGCTCCGCCTCGTAGCCGGGGGCCGCGGGGCTCCCGGGCAGGACGACGGCGCCGCCCCGGGGCACCCGGGCCCCGTAGTCGTCCAGCACCCAGTTCACGGCGCGCAGGCGCTGCGGGGCGGCGCGGTGCTCCACGACCCGGTGCCGCAGGCCCTCGGGCAGCAGCCGCACCAGCGCCGGGCGGCCGCGCTCGTCGGGGGTCATGGCCTCGTGCACGACGACATGGACGCACCAGGTGTCGCGCACCGCGTGCCGCAGCACCCGCCGCAGCTCCTTGTCGTCCTCGGGCAGCTGGTTGACGTCGCCGAGCCGCAGCCCGGTGACGGCCTCGTGGTCCCAGCCGGTGCCGGGCTCCTCCGCCCCGGCCGGCCAGAACATGGCGGCGGGAGAGGGCCAGCGCGGGTCCCAGGGCTGCTCCGCCTCGGCGATCAGCGTCCACTGCTGTTCGTCGGCGGCGCCGCGCGGCGGCGCGAGCGAGAGCCGGGCGCGCACGGTCACCTCGCCCGGGGCCAGCCAGCGCGCCTCGAAGACATGCTCACGGGAGAGGTCGACGTCGTCCGGCTCGGTGTGGCTGTGCAGGACGGAGTCGGCCTCCAGTTTCTCCAGGTGACGCCGTACGGCGTCCGCCGGGGCGGGGCCACAGTGGCGGCCTCGGGCGCACCACACGGTGGGCGGGGCCGCTGGACGGGGATCGGGAGAGTTCGACATGGGCCAATCTGCGGGCGGGGACGGCGGTCGTCTCCCAGTATCACCGCAGCGGATCATGATCGGTTCGGCGGGGCCGGTGGCCGGGCCCGCGCGGAGGGTGCCCGCGGGCGCCCGCGGCCCGCCGCGACGGACTCCGGCGGAGGTCAGCGCGGTGGTGCGCCGTCGCACTCCGGCCGGGCCCGGATGCGTCGGCGGCGCTCCCGGGACCCGCGGTGCGCGGTGGTACGGCGTTGACGCGGGCCCGGCCCCGCCGCTGCCGCGCAGCTGTCCCGCCCGCCGCCGCGCGCCCGTCCCGTCGGCTGCCGCGCCCCGTTCGGCCCAGCCCGGCCCCCGGGGAGGCTGACGTGGCTACTCCGTTCGGCCGCCGCCTCCCACCCCGGAGCGGCGGACGCCCTCAGTGTGGAGGCACGTACCCCTTCCAACGACAGGAGTTCTCCATGAGGATCCGAATGACGGCCGCCGCGGTCCTGGCGGGTGCGGCCCTGATGACGTGCGCGGGAACCGCCGCCGCCGATGCCGGTGCGGAGGGCGTCGCGGTGGGCAGCCCCGGAGTGCTCTCCGGCAATGTCATCCAGGTCCCCATCGACCTCGGCCTGAACCTGTGCGGCAACTCGATCGACGTGATCGGGCTGCTCAACCCCGCCACCGGGAACGCGTGCGCGAACAAGTAACGGCGCCTTCGGGCGGCGTGGTGCGCCCCGGCGCACCGGCGCACCACCGACGGACGAGCCGTGCCGCCTTCGAGGGGGCACGGCTCGTCCGTGTATGTGGTGGGGGCGCGGCGGTGCCGGTGCTACGCGCCGCTCGCCTTGAGCATGTCCTCGCGCTCGACGATCTTCACGCGCTCGCGGCCCTGCGGCTCGCCGAGCGCCTTCTCCGCGGCGTCGAGGCGGTACCAGCCGTCCCAGGTCGTGAACCGGACGCCGTGCTCGGCCAGGAAGGCGTCGACGGCCTCCGGGTCCGGGGCGGCCGGAGTGTGCAGCCGGCCGGAGGCGAAGTCGTCCAGCAGGCTGGCGACCGTCTCGTTGGCGTCGCCCTTGGTGTGGCCGATCAGGCCCACCGGCCCGCGCCGGATCCAGCCCGTCACGTACGCCGACTGCACATGCTCGCCGGTCTCGCCGATGATCCGCCCGGCCTCGTCCGGGACGGTGCCCGAGTCCTCGTCCCAGGGCAGCTTCGGCAGCCGGTCGGAGAGGTAGCCCACGGCGCGGTAGACGGCCGTGACGTCCCAGTCCTTGAAGGCGCCGGTGCCCTTGACGTTGCCGGTGCCGTCCAGCTCGGTGCGCTCGGTGCGCAGACCGGTGACCCGGCCGTCCGCGCCGAGGATCTCCGCCGGGGACTCGAAGAAGTGCAGGAACAGCTTGTGCGGGCGGTCGCCGACGTCGCGGATCGCCCAGTTCTCCAGCGTCTTGGCGACCATGTCGGCCTGCTTGTTGCCGCGCCGGGTGGCGATGGAGCCCTCGTCGTAGTCGATGTCCTCGGGGTCCACGATGACCTCGATGTTGGGGGAGTGGTCCAGCTCCCGCAGCTCCATCGGGCTGAACTTCGCCTGCGCGGGACCGCGGCGGCCGAACACGTGGATCTCCAGCGCCTTGTTGGCCTTCAGGCCCTCGTGGACGTTCGGCGGGATCTCGGTGGGCAGCAGCTCGTCGGCGGTCTTGGCGAGGATGCGGGCCACGTCCAGGGCGACGTTGCCGACGCCGAGGACGGCGACCTTCTCGGCATCGAGCGGCCAGGTGCGCGGCACGTCCGGGTGCCCGTCGTACCAGGAGACGAAGTCGGCGGCGCCGTAGGAGCCGTCCAGGTCGGCGCCGGGCACGGACAGCGCCCGGTCGGCGGTGGCGCCGGTGGAGAAGATCACGGCGTCGTAGAAGGCGCGCAGGTCGTCCAGGCTGATGTCGCCCGGGTAGTCGACGTTGCCGAACAGGCGGATCTGGGGCTTGTCCAGTACCTGGTGCAGGGCCGTGACGATGCCCTTGATCCGGGGGTGGTCGGGGGCGACGCCGTAGCGGATCAGGCCGAACGGCGCCGGCATCCGCTCGAAGAGGTCGATGGACACACCCGGGTCGGTGGCCACGCCGGACTTGAGAAGAGCGTCGGCGGCGTAGATGCCGGCGGGGCCGGCTCCGACGATGGCTACCCGCAGGGGGCGCGGCATGATCAGGTTCCCTTCGAGCGGTGAAACGACGACTCGACGGCAACCCTAAACTAAGGCAAGCCTAAGTGGGTACGCGGGTCCGATCTATGAGGTCATAAGTCGAACTTATGACAAGCCAAAGACCTCATGATGATCGCGGACCGGCCTCCCGAACGTACCCTGCCGCCTCGTCCGGCGTCGCGCCGCCCGGCCCCTTCGCCGCGGCAGGACGCGCGGCAGGACGGAACGCCGCGCGTCGGGCATGGTGGACCTGTGATCGGGCTGGCCGTGTTCTTCGCCGTCATGGGCGCCGCGAGCAACGCCGTGGGGACCGCCTTCCAGCGGAAGGCCGCCTCCGCCGTGCCCACCGGCGGCGGACTGCGGCTGCTGCTCGCCCTGGCCCGGCACCCCGTGTGGCTCGCGGGCATCTGCGGGGTCGTCGCCTCCGCCGCGTTCCAGGCGCTCGCGCTGGTCAACGGACCGCTGGCGCTGGTGCAGCCGCTGTTCATCATGGAACTGCCGTTCGCCCTGCTCATCGCGGGCTCCCTCATGCACCGGGGCCTGCCCGCCCGGGGCTGGGCCGCCGTCGCCGGAGTCGTCGCGGGGCTCGCCCTGGTCCTGGTCGCCGCCTCGCCCTCCGGATCCCACGACCAGGCGCCCATGGTCCGCTGGGTGCCCGCGCTGATCGGCTGCCTGGGGGCGATGGCCGGGGCGTTCGCCCTGGCCCGCCCCGGCCGCTCGCCCCTGCTGCGCGCCGCCGCCCTGGCGGCCGCCGCCGCCATCGGCAACGCGCTGACCGCCGCCCTGCTGAAGTCCGCCAGCGGCATCCTGGCCGCCGACGGCTTCACCGCCTTCCTCACCACCTGGCAGACCTACGGGTTCGCCGTCGTCGGGGTCTGCTCGCTGCTGCTCCTGGAGAACGCCCTCCAGGCCGGTTCCCTGGCCGCCTCCCAGCCCGCCCTGACCATCGGGGACGCCACCGTGAGCCTGCTGCTGGGCGTCACCCTCTTCGGCGAGCACATCCGCACGGGCGTCTGGCTGCTGCCGGAACTGGTGGGCGCCGGCCTCATCGTCTGGGGCGTCCTGAGGCTGATCCGCGTCGTCCCGCACGCCCAGCAGACCCTCGCCGGAGACACCGTCCCGGCCTCGCCCGGCGGCCGGGTCCCGGACCCCGCGGACGGCCGGGTGGACGGCTGAGCCGGACCGGTCCGGGACCCGGCCCTGCCGGACGGCCTAACCCCGGCCGTGGGGCGCGGGCAACGGTGCGAAGGTGAACATATCCGCGTGGATACGGGTGAAAAGGTCACCCGGTGGTGCGCGTGCGTACCGCCGCGTCGTGCCGGACGGCGATCCGCCGGCGGCCCGCGGCCGCCACGCGGGACCGAGCCGACGACGTCGAAGGAGTCCACGGGCATGACGGACGTATCCAGCAAGAGTCCGGGCGACGACCCGAAGGTCCTCACCAACCGGCAGGGCCATCCCGTCTACGACAACCAGAACCAGCGGACCGTCGGCGCCCGCGGCCCGGCGACGCTGGAGAACTACCAGTTCCTGGAGAAGATCAGCCACTTCGACCGGGAGCGCATCCCGGAGCGGGTGGTGCACGCCCGGGGCGTGACGGCGTACGGCTACTTCGAGGCGTACGGCGCCTGGGGCGACGAGCCGATCGGCCGCCACACCCGGGCCGCGCTGTTCCAGGAGCGCGGCAGGCGCACCGAACTCGCCGTCCGCTTCTCCACGGTGATCGGCGGCCGCGACTCCGCCGAGACCGCCCGCGACCCGCGCGGCTTCGCGGTGAAGTTCTACACCGAGGACGGCAACTGGGACCTCGTCGGCAACAACCTCGGCGTCTTCTTCATCCGGGACGCCATCAAGTTCCCCGACGTCATCCACGCCCTCAAGCCCGACCCGGTGACGTTCGAGCAGCAGCCCCGGCGGATCTTCGACTTCATGTCGCAGACGCCCGAGTCGATGCACATGCTGGTCAACCTGTTCAGCCCGCGCGGCATCCCCGCCGACTACCGGCACATGCAGGGCTTCGGCGTCAACACCTACAAGTGGGTCAACGACGAGGGCCGCACCGTGCTCGTGAAGTACCACTGGATGCCCAAGCAGGGCGTGCGCAGCATGACGGAGGAGGACGCGGCCAACGTCCAGGCGCAGTCCCTGGGCCACGCGACCAAGGACCTCTACGAGGCGGTCGCGCGCGGCGAGTACCCCGAGTGGGAACTGCTCGTGCAGATGATGGACGACAACGACCACCCGGAGCTGGACTTCGACCCGCTGGACGACACCAAGACCTGGCCCGAGCAGGACTTCCCGCCCCGGCCGGTGGGCCGGATGGTCCTCGACCGGATGCCGGAGAACTACTTCGCGGACAACGAGCAGATCTCCTTCGGCACCGGCGTCCTCGTCGACGGCCTGGACTTCTCCGACGACAAGATGCTGGTCGGCCGCACCTTCTCCTACAGCGACACCCAGCGCTACCGGGTCGGCCCCAACTACCTCCAGCTCCCGGTCAACCAGCCCAAGCACGCGCCGGTCCACACCAACCAGCGCGACGGCCAGATGACGTACCACATCGACGGCGGCGGAGCGAACCCCCTCGTCAACTACGAGCCGTCCATCACGGGCGGCCTCCAGGAGGCGGTGTATCCCGCGCACGAGGAGCAGGGGCCCGAGATCCGCGGCCGGCTGACCCGCGCCCGCATCCCGCGCGCCAACGACTACCAGCAGGCAGGCCAGCGCTATCTGCTGATGGAGCAGTGGGAGCGCGACGACCTCGTGAAGAACCTGGTGGGCCAGCTCTCCCGGTGCGACCGGCCGGTGCAGGAGCGCATGGTGTGGCACTTCCTGCTGGTCGAGAACGAGCTGGGCCTGAGGGTCGGCGAGGGCATCGGCGTCTCGCCCCAGGACGTGGCGGGTCTTGAACCGCTGGCCGGACAGGACCTCACCGACGAGGACCGCAAGCGGCTGTCCCGGCTGGGCGAGAACCCGCCGCGCGACGTGGAGGGCCTGACCATGACCCACTGCGTCCCCGACGAACGGCACACCGTGACCCGCTGATCACCCCGCACGCACGGGAACGGGCGCCGGCCCCGGGATCAGATCCCGGGACCGGCGCCCGTCCTTCGCGTCACGCTGTCACGACCGGCGCGCGCCGACCGCGCCGACTGCTCAGTGCACGCTCAGCAGACCCTGCCGCAGCCGCCCCAGCAGCCGGTTGAGCAGCCGCGAGACATGCATCTGCGAGATCCCCAGCCGCTCGCCGATCTGCGCCTGCGTCATCTCCTCGACGAACCGCATGTGGATGATCTGCCGGTCCCGTTCGTCCAGCTCCTCCAGCAGCGGCGCGAGGCTGTGCAGGTCCTCCACCAGCTCCATGCTCATGTCCTCGGCGCCGATGAAGTCGGCCAGGACGCTCTCGCCGTCCTCACTGCTGCTGACGGCGGCGTCCAGGGACGCGGACGTGTAGCCGTTGGACGCCACCCGGGCGTCGATGACCTCCTGTTCGGGGAGGTTCATCAGCTCCGCCAGCTCCTTGGTGGTGGGCTTGCGCCCGAGCCGGCTGCTCAGCTCCTCGGTGGCCTTGGCCAGCTCCACCCGGGCCTCCTGGAGCCGCCGCGGCACATGCACGGCCCAGGTGGTGTCCCGGAAGAAACGCTTGATCTCACCGACGATGTACGGCACGGCGAAGGAGGTGAACTCTACCTCGCGGGAGATCTCGAACCGGTCGATCGCCTTGATCAGGCCGATCATGCCGACCTGGACGATGTCCTCCATCTCCTGGGGACCCCGGCTGCGGAAGCGGCCCGCCGCGTATCGCACCAGCGACATGTTCATCTCGATCAGCGTGTTGCGGGCGTACTGGTACTCGTGCGTGCCCTCTTCCAGGTGCGCGAGCCGGTCGAAGAACACCCGGGACAGAGCGCGTGCGTCGGTCGGCGCGACCTGTGAGGGGTCGGGCACCTCCGGCAGCTCCGTCCGAGCTCGGATCGCCTTCGCCTCCGCGGTCACCGCCATCGCGCGGCCCTCCCTCTCAGCTACTGTTCCTGCCCGTCGTGACCGCCCCGTCACCGAGTGCGGCCTGGGCAGCGTGTACCCGCCTTCGAACCTCTCACACCATTATTTCTCCACCGGAGCGATTTCACCCCCCGGGGGGCGGCGCGCGCGGCCCGGCCGGGCCCGCCGGACGCGACGCGCTGAAGTGGCCCCGGACGCGCCGAGCGGCGATCGTGTCCGTGAGGGTGTTCCGCTCCGGGCCCCGGAACGCGCCTTCGGAGCGCGGGACCCGGAGCGCGGGACGCCGACGGCCGGTGCGCGCCCGCGAGCCGCGACCGGGAGGAGCGTGGGTGAACAGGCAAGTGCGGTCCGGCGGTCGCCGCGGCGACCCGGCGGGCGCGCCCGACCCCAGGCGCTGGAAGGCCCTGTGGGTCACGCTGGCGACCGGCTTCATGAGCCTGCTCGATGTCACCATCGTGGCCGTGGCGCTGCCGTCCATGCAGCGCGACCTGGGCACCTCGGCGTCCTCCGTGCAGTGGGTGGTGTCCGGCTACGCCCTGGCGTTCGCCCTGGTCCTGGTGCCCGCCGGGCGCCTCGGCGACGCGATGGGCCGCCGCCGCATCTTCCTGTGCGCCCTGGCCGCCTTCGTGCTGTGCAGCGCCGGTGCCGGTGCCGCCCCCAGCATCACCTGGCTCGTCGTGGCCCGCCTCGCCCAGGGCGCCTGCGCCGGCTGCCTGGCCCCGCAGAACTCCGCGCTGATCCAGCAGATGTTCCGCGGGGCCGAACGCGGACGCGCCTTCGGTCTCTTCGGCGCCGTCGTGGGCGTCTCCAGCGCGGTCGGGCCGATCACCGGCGGCCTGATCCTCGCGCTGGCCCACGGCACCCAGGGCTGGCGCTGGATCTTCTACGTCAACGTCCCCGTCGGCGCCGTCGCCCTGCTGCTCGGCCTGCGGCTGCTGCCCAGGGTGGCGCCCGGCCGCCGGGAACGGCTCGACCTGCCCGGCGTGACCCTGCTCGGCACCGGCGTCCTGGCCCTGATGCTGCCCCTGGTCTTCGCCGAGAGCGGCGGCCTGCACCGGCTGTGGTGGCTCTTCCCGCTCGGCGCGCTGCTGCTGGTCTGCTTCGCCCGGTGGGAGGGGCGGGTGGCGGCCCGCGACGGGCAGCCCCTGCTGGACCCGCGGCTGCTCACCGGCACCCGCGGCTACGGCCTGGGCACCGCGCTCGGCGCGCTGTACTTCGTGGGCTTCAGCGGCGTATGGCTGGTGTTCGCGCTCTTCTTCCAGAACGGCCTGGGCTACGAGCCGCTGCGCTCCGGGCTCGCGGTGACGCCGTTCGCCATCGGCTCGGCCGCCGCCGCGGTCGTCTCCGGGCGCCTGGTGGAGCGGCTGGGACGGCTGCTCACGGTCTGCGGGCTGGTCGCGGTGGTGCTCGGCCTCGGCGCCACCGCGCTGATCCTGCACTCCGCACCGCCCGCCATGCTCACCTGGCTCGCGGCGCCCGCCCTGCTCGTCGGCGGCCTCGGCAGCGGCTGCGTCATCTCCCCGAACGTGACGATGACACTCCGCGACGTACCCGTGCGGATGGCCGGGGCGGCGGGCGGCGCCCTCCAGACCGGCCAGCGCCTGGGCGGCGCCGTGGGCACGGCCGCGCTGCCGGGCCTCTTCTACGCCGTGCTCGCCGCGACCGGGCAGGACTACCGCGCCGCCGTGGCGCTCGCGGTCGGCTCCGCGCTCGTGGCGATGCTGGCGTCCCTGGCGGTGGCCGTCCTCGACTGGCGCCGCGACCACCGGCGGCCCCCGGCCCCGGCGTCCGGCGGGCCCGCGCGCACCCCCTCGCCGGGTCCGGACGGGCCAGTTCACTCCGACGGCCGTACGGACAGGTGCGGAACGCGCGGCGGGGGTTCCCCCGGTCGCGCGCCCGGCCCGGGGCCAGGTTTGCCGCGCACCGCACAGGACACCCGGTGCGGTGACACCGACCTCGATCATGGCTGGGAGTGAGCGACCGTGGCTGGAGACCAGAAGGCCAAAGCCAAGAAGGAACAGATGAAGGGCAAGGCCAAGGAGACGGTCGGGCGCACCGTGGGCAACGAGCGGATGACCGTCGAGGGCCGCGCCGAGAAGACCAAGGGCGACGCACGCCAGGCCAAGGAGAAGGGCAAGGACGCCCTCAAGCCCTGACGCGCCCTGACGCCGTCGGCACACAGACTCCGCGGGCCCCCGGCCGTACACCGGCTGGGGGCCCGCGGAGTCTTCCGTCCGCCGCCGGGCTCAGCCCGGCAGCTTGGCCCGCAGGCCGCCGACCGCGGCGGCCGGTCGCGCCGTCGCCCGGACCGAGCGCCGCACCAGGGCGGCATCGCGCCGCAGCTCATGGGCCGTGTGCCGGCCGCGCCACAGCCACGACGGCGCGGCACCGGTGTCGTCGGCGGCGATGAGCAGGCCGCCGAGCATGGAGAGGTTCTTCAGGAAGTGGATGCGCTGCTGGGCCCGCTCGCCGGGGTCCTTCGCCTCCCAGAAGCGGTGCCCGGCCAGCGTGGTCGGCACCAGCGTGGCCGCCAGCGCCAGGGCGGAGAGCCGGGGGAGCCGCCCGAGACCGAGCAGCACACCGGCGGCGACCTGCACGCCCCCGCTGAGCCGTACGACCTGTTCGGTCCGGTCGGGCAGGAGGGCCACGCGTTCGGTGATCGGACGGACGACCGGTTCGGCCAGTGGGGTGACGGCCTCGGGGTTGCGGACGGAGTTCAGGCCGCCGACGACGAACATGGAGGCGAGCAGGGGACGACCGGCCACGCGCAGCAGACTCATGGTCCTCTCCAGACGTGAGGGGTGTACGGCCTCCGCCGGGTTCCCGGACCCGCCGGATGCATTCGAGCCGGAGGGACCGGACCGGATCTGGCCGGAACACCGGGCAACCTTCTTCGTCTTTCGGAACTGTGACAGTTTTCCGGGACATTACGGAACCGGAGAGCGGTCCGCGCGGGTCTTGTCCGACGACCGACGAGCCGGGAACCGACCCGGCCCCATGCATTGGGGGAACACTCACATGCCCATGCGTGTCCGCACCCGACGAATCCTGATCGCCGCCGCCGCGCTCGCCGCGGCCGGCTCCCTGACCGCGATGACCCCGGCGGCCGCGGGCCCCGGGACCTCCCCGGCCCGTACGGCGCGCACGGTGGCCGCGCCCGCGACCGCCGCCCGAACCGTCTCCGCCTCCGTCGCGCCCGCCGCTGCCGCCCAGGGCGACCCGCGCAGCGTCACCCAGCGGGTCGCCGACTTCTACGGCGCCTACATCGACACGGCCTGGGACGGCTCCGATCCCGCCGCGGGCGCCGACGCCAAGGCGCTGAAGGCGTTCTACCTGACCGCGGGCGCCCGCAGGGCCGTCGCCGCGTACGAGGCCAGGGAGCACGCCGACGGCATCCTCTTCGCACAGAACGTGCCGGTGAAGTGGAAGGTCGCCTACGCCGGATCGGGTGGCGGACACGCCACCAGCAGGGTCTACCTCACCTGGAGCGACGGCAGGAACGCCCAGGTGACGAAGATCGACGTACGGTCCGACCTCAGGACCCGCAAGATCACGGACCTCAGGCCGGTCCGCTGACGGCGGCGGGCGGCCGGTCCCTCCCGGGGCACGCCGCCCGCCCCGCCACCGCTCACGGTGCTGTTCGCCGTCCAGGGCCCGGACCGCGCCGTGGCCGGACAGGGTGGCCTCGACCGGTCCGGGGGGTGCTCCGTCGCGGCGGACGTGCCGCTCGTCGTGGAAGAGTCGTAGCCGCCATCAGGAGGAACGGCTGGCCCTCCTGGTGGCGAACGTGCGCGCGGGCCGCGTACCGGCCCGGTCGGCTCCGTGCCGGAACGATTCGCCCGGCATCGTCCACGGCCAGAACCACGACCGGGCCCTGTGGGGCGATCCGTACACCGTCCGCCCGCACCGTTTCCTCGCGCATCCGCTCGCGCAGCGGCTTGGTCATCAGCGGCGTACGCCCGCCGGGGCGGCGCACGACGGTGTCACCGGGACCCGTCCGGGAACCCGCCGGGCGGTCCAGCGGTACGCATCACCTTCGAGCGGCGAGGAGCCCGGCCATGGGACACGGTGGAGACGTCATCCGGGAACTGACCACCGACCACCGCGAGGTGGAGGAGATCTTCGCGCAGATCGAGGCCCTCCCCACCGGGGACCGGCGGCGCAAGAACCTGGCGGACCAGGCCACCATGGAACTGGTCCGGCACTCCGTGGCCGAGGAGATGTACCTCTACCCGGCCGTACGGCGGCTGCTGCCGGACGGCGACGCGATCGCCGACCGGGAGACCGACGACCACGCGCGGGCGGAGCGCACCATGAAGGACCTGGAGGACTGCCCGGCCGACGAGATCCGCTTCGGCCGGCTCATGGGACGCCTGATGCGCGAGACCCGCGAACACGTCACGGACGAGGAGCAGAACCTCTTCCCCCGGCTGCGCGCGGCGGCCGACGCCGGGGAACTGGAGGAACTCGGCGACAAGGTGCGCACGGCGAAACGGACCGCGCCGACCCGGCCGCACCCCTCCGCCCCGGACACGCCGCCCGGCAACAAGCTCCTGGCGCCCGGCGCGGGCATGATCGACCGGCTCAGGGACGCCCTGTCCGGGCGCGGCGGGACCGGCTGAGACGGGCCCCCACCCGCGCGGAGCCACGGCGCGTTCCGCGCGCCGTACCGCGGGTCGCTGCCCGCCCGCGGCCCCGGTCGGTGCTGGGATGGAACCGGTGGAAGGATCCGGCGGTCCGCGGCGCGGCCGTCCGGATCCCCGGACCGTGGGAAAGGGGCGGCCGGTGCAGGGCGAGCAGGGACCCGGGCCCGGTGCGGCGGACGCGGGCCGCGCCGCGCGGGCGGACAGCTTCGCGCGGGCCGAACGCGCCGTCGGCGCGATCGGCACCACCCTGGACGTCCGCAGGACCGCCGCCGAACTGGCCGGGTTCCTCGCCGAGGAGTTCTGTGAGGCCGCCGCCGTGGACCTCTTCGACCACCCGCGGGACACCGGCCGCGGGGCGGCCGGGCGGCCCGGCGCCCTGCACCACGCGGCCGTGGCCGGCCGCCGCGCCCTCCTCGCCGGCCTCGAACGGGTCCCGCGCCTCGACGTCGTCGTCCAGGCGCTGGACGCGGGCCATCCGATCACCGCGTCCTTCACCGCGGCCGGCGGGGTGAGCCTGGCCGCCCTGTCGGTGCCGCTGCTCGCCTGGGGCCGGGTCTACGGGGTCGTCCTCGCCCTGCGCACCGGGCGGCTCTTCGACGACGACGAGACGGCGGCGGTGCACTACACGGCACGCGTGGCGGCGGCCCATCTGCGGCACGCGGAGGAGCACGAGGAGATGGGCGAGCAGGTCCGCCGGCTCCAGCAGGTGCTGGTGGCCGACCCGGGCCGCCCGCACCCCAACATCGAACTGGCCACCCGCTATCTGCCCGCCGGCCGGGGCGCGCTGGTGGGCGGCGACTGGTGCGAGACGGTACGCCTGCACTTCGGCCGGACGCTGCTGGTCATCGGCGACGTCATGGGCCATGGGCTGGACGCGGCGGTCGACATGAACGCCTACCGCTCGATGCTGCGCTACGTCGCCGCCGCCGACCTGCCGCCCCACCGCATCCTGCGCCAGGTGGACGCCACGATGGCCGAGGAGCGGGGCCGCCGCCCGGCGACCTGTCTGCTGGCGCTGCTCGACCCGGCCCGGGGCACCGCCACCTACGCGGGAGCGGGCCATCCGCCACCGGTCGTCTTCCACGGCGACGGCACCGCCGGGCCCGTCCCGGTGCCGGTCGGCCCTCCGCTCGGCACCGGACTGGGCGCGTACGAGCCGGTCGGGCGGCCGCTGCTGCCCGACGACACGCTGGTCCTGTTCACCGACGGCCTCGTCGAGCGGCGCGGCGAGGACATCGACGTCTCGCTCGCCCGGCTCGCGGCCCTGCGCGTCCGGCCGGGGCAGGACGTGTCCCGGCTGCTGGACGAGATCCTCGCCGGGCTGGCGGCGGACCGGGCCGACGACGACGTCGCCGTCCTCGCGGCCCGCCCGCGCCACCGCGCCTGACGGTCTCCCGCGTCCGCCCGCGCACCGCGCCCGACCGGCTCTCGCGTCCGCCCGGGTCCCGTGCCCGACCGGCTCGGACCGCCCGGCCGTCTCCGGTGCCTTGGATGTCTCAGCGGCTGGTGCCGCCGGTGGCGCCGGTGCCAGCAGCGGCCGCGGTGGTGGCCCGCGCCGACTCCCAGAGCGTGCCGGTGAGACCCGCGGGATTGCCGGCCGGGATCAGACCGGCGCGCAGCACCGTCTCGGCCAGGGGTTCGAGGAGCGCGGCCAGCCGCGCCCCGGCGTCCGCTCCCACGGCGGCCCACGGCTGCGCCGCCGCCGCGTCCGTCCGCGCCTCGATGTCGGCGCGCCCGGCGACCCCGGCCGCGGTCAGGGCGCCGTCCCCGTCGAGCCAGCCGCGCGCCCGCAGGGCGGCCTCGGCCGCCTGCCACGCCTGCGGCTCCCACGGGCGGATCTCCCGCAGCAGCCCCGCGTCGGACTCGCCCGCCGCCGTCTTCAGCACCATCGCGGCGACCGGGCCGAGACCGAGGGACACCAGGACGGCGACATGCCCGTCCCCGCGGTGCTCGCGCAGCGTCGTCAGGGCCTGCCAGAGCCGCAGGTGCGGTTGCGCGGGCCGGTCCAGGGCCTGGTTGGCAGCGGAGAGGACCCGCCCGGCGGTGTCCGCCGCCTCGGCCGCCGCCCACGCCAGGTCGGCCGCCTCGGTCAGGGCGGCACCGGTGACCGCGTCCCGCCCGAACAGGCGGGTCAGAGCCTCGTCCATGGCGTGCTGCCGGGCCGCGAGCGCGTCCGCCGGGGCGGTCAGCTCCCACGCGTCCGGCAGGGCCCGGCGCACGTGGTGCGGCGGGAAGACGTAGAACGAGCTGGTGACGACCGGGGCGCCGACCGGGCCCAGCGGGGCGGCGCGCAGCGCGAAGTAGCCCATCCAGAAGCCGCGCAGACCGGCCTCGGCGGCGGCCTGCCGCGCCTCGGGCGCGAAGTAGACCAGACTGTGGACGGGCTCGTACCGCTCCCACAGCGTCCGTGCCAGTACCGCGCTCATGTGGCTCCTCCCCGAGACCCGCCCCGCCCGCACGCACGCCGTCGTACGGCCGCCATGGGCAGCAGCATGGACCATGACAGCCGTCATAACAACCCCGTGACCGGAGCGCCCGGCCCGGCTCAGCGCCCGCCCGGCGTCAGCTCGGCCAGCAGCAGCGTCCGGTCGTCGGAGACGTCGTCGGCGCCGGAACCGGCGAGCAGCTGGCGGCACAGCGACGGCAGGGCGTCCGGGCCGTCGGGCTCCGGCGCCTCCTCGGTACCGGCGTCGAGGTCCCGGGCGAGCCGGGTGATGCCCTGGTCGATGTCCTGGGTGCGGGACTCGACCAGACCGTCGCTGTAGAGCAGCACGAGGGAGGGCTCCGACAGCGGCAGCACGGTCGGCTCGTAGCGGCCCGTGCCCAGCCCCAGCGGCAACCCCGGGGTGACGAGGGAGACGCGCCGGGCCGGACCGCCCGGCCCGCGGATCAGGGGCGGCGGATGACCGGCCCCGACGAAGGTGCACAGGTTCAGATCCGCGTCCCACTCCGCGTACATGCAGGTGGCGAAGGGCGCGCCGGGCGTGTCACCGGCGACGGCGTCCAGCCGGTGCAGCAGTTCGCTGGGACCGATGTCGAGCGCCGCCAGGGTCCGCACCGCGGTCCGCAGCTGGATCATGGCGACGGCGGACTCCGGGCCGTGCCCCATCGCGTCGCCCACGATCATCCCGAGGCGGCGCCCGGCCCGGGGCAGCACGTCGTACCAGTCGCCGCCGATGACGGTGTCCTGCCCGGCGGGCCGGTAGCCGTGGGCGACCCGGCAGCCCTCGAAGCTCTGCCCGGTGTCCGGGAGCAGGCTGCGCCGGATCGCCAGCGCGGTGCGGCGCTCCCGCTCGTAGCGCCGGGCGTTGTCCAGCGCGACACCGGCCCGGGAGCCCAGCGACTCCACGGCCACGGCCTCCACCCGGGCGAACGGCTCGCGGTCCGGGCCGCGGGTGCAGGCGATGAAGCCGACCGCCGTGCCGCGCAGGCGCAGCGGGACGATGAGGAACGACGCGCTGCGCACCAGGGCGTCCACTCCCATGTGGTCCGGGCCGGTCTTGAGCAGCCGTTCGGCGGTGTGGTCGTCGACGCCGTCCAGCAGCTGCGTCTGCCCGCTGGCGACGGCTCGCGCGTACGGCGTCTCGCGCGGGAAGACCAGTACCTCGCCGACCGGCAGCAGATGCTCCCAGTCCTCGGCCGCGTCCGCTCCTATCCGCAGGGCGAGGCGGCGCGCCTCGATCTGCGGCGGATCGGCGGCCATGCGCGCCTCCTCCTCCACCAGCCAGCGCTGGAGCAGGTAGACCGAGGCCGCGTCGCAGAAACCGGGCGCCAGCGCGTGCACGACATGGCGGCCGGTCAGCTCCAGGTCGAGTTGCGACCCGATGGCGTCGGCCGCCGGGGAGAAGTACCGGCGGCGGACGGCAGGCGCGGGGTGGGCGCCTTCCGGCTCACGGCGGACGCGGGGTTCGGTGCGTTCTGTGTTCCGCAGGGTCGTTGCCTTCCGGGTGGGGCCGGTGTCGGCGTGGGGCGGGTGGTCCGGTAGGGCGGGTGGTGCGGTGCGCGGCGGTGTGTCCGGAGCGCGGGAAGCCGTCCGGCTGTGGGGTGGGTCCGGGGCTTCCAGGTGGTCGGGTGTGCGGGGAGCGGTGGCGTGTGCCGTGCGCAACTATATGATGCCGGGTCAAGGTCACCGATCAGTAGGGGAGTTGGTCATGCTCCAGGGGGACGGTCTGCCGCAGGGCGTGGATCCGGGCAAGGCCAGTGTGGCCAGGATGTACGACGCCATGCTGGGCGGTGAGCACAACTTCGCCATAGACCGGGAGGCGGTGGCCGCCTTCACGGCGATCGATCCCCAGGTCCGCACCCTGGCCCGCGCCAACCGGGCCTTCCTCGGCCGGGCGGTGCGCTTCCTGGCGGAGGCGGGCGTACGCCAGTTCATCGACCTCGGTTCCGGCATCCCCACCCAGGGCAACGTCCACGAGGTCGCCCAGGCCGCCGCACCCGGCGCCCGGGTGGTGTACGTGGACAACGACCCGGTGGCGGTCGCGCACAGCGAGGCGCTGCTCGCCGACAACCCGGGCGCGGCCATCGTCGCCGGTGACATCCGGCGCCCGGAGGAGATACTCGCCGCGCCCCGGGTGCGCGAACTCATCGACTTCGGGCAGCCGGTCGCCGTCCTGATGATCACGATCCTGCACTTCGTCACCCCGCAGGAGGACCCGGCCGCCATCGTCGCCGCGTTCCGGGACGCGCTGCCCGAGGGCGGCTGGCTCGCTCTGACCCATGCCACCGACGAGGACCGCCCGGACACCGCGGCGGCCGTCGGGCAGTTGTACCGCGACCGGGCGACGTCACCGGTCACGGCCCGCTCGCACGACGCGATCCTGTCGCTGTTCGACGGGTTCGACCTGGTGGACCCCGGCCTGGTGCATGTGCCGCTGTGGCGGCCCGGCGACGCGGACGAGATCCCGGAGAACCCCTCCCGGTACTGGGTGTACGCGGGCGTGGGGCGCAAGGCGGCGGCGACGCCCGCCCGTTGAGGCGTAACGTCACCTCTCGCCGCGGACACGGCCGCGCGGGGCGGCCGGCACGGTGTGGCCTCGCCCGGACGGCAGCCGATGCGCCGGTGACGGCCGATCCCGCCACGGGGCCGCAGACCGGTACGCGGTCCGCCGCCGGGTACGGGCGCGGGGACCTGCGCTCCCGGCGCGCCGGACGGATCGGAGGGGTGAAACCGCGGGCGGCCCGCCCGCCCTCCGTCAGGCGCCGTCCTCCGACGTCAGGCGCCGCAGCAGCACGAGCAACCGCTCCCGGTCGTCGTCGGACAGCGGGGCGAAGCACGAGGCCAGCACCTCGTCGGCGACCTGGTGGCCGGAGGTCAGGACGCGTTCGCCCGCCGGGGTGAGGCGGTGCTCGATCCGCCTGCCCCGGCCCGGTGTGCGCTCGACCAGCCCCTGCGAGGCGAGCCGGCCCACGAGCGTGCCGAAGGCCTGCTCGCTCTGGAAGGTGGCGGCGGCCAGTTCACGCGCCGAGGCGCCCGGCGTACGGCCGACCGCCCGCAGCGCGTCCCATTGGGCGAGCGTCGTCCCCACCGCGGACAGGGCGCTGTCGAGCGCCCGGTGCTGGCGGTACTGGGCGAGCTTGACAGCCCGGCCGAGTGTTTGCAGGTCGGCGTCCATGGGGAGAGTCTAGAGCATGACTAAGCTAGCTTATATAAAGATGCTTAGTTACAGTGTCGGGCATGTTCACGGACCACACGGCGCACGTCTACGCCGACCTGCCCCTCACCCTCTCCGCGTCCGGCACCGGCCGACCGGTGCTGATCCTGCACGGCGGCGGAGGCCGCGCCACCGTCGCCGGGATCGCCGCGCACCTCTCCCGCACCGCCCACACCCTCACGCCGGTCCACCCCGGCTGGGAGGGCACCCACCGGCCCGCGTGGCTGACCGGGGTCGACGACCTCGCCCTCGCCTACCTCCACCTCCTGCACGACCGCGGCCTGGACGACGTCCTGGTCGTCGGCTCCTCGCTGGGCGGCTGGACGGCCGCCGAGATGGCGGTGCGGGACACGGCCGGGGTGATCAGCGGCCTGGTCCTCCTCGACGCCGTCGGCGTCCGGGTGCCGGACGAACCCATCACCGACGTCCTCGCCCTCGACCCCCGCGGCCTGGCCGAGCACTCCTGGCACGACCCGGCGCCCTTCCTCGCCGCCCTGGCCGACGCACCGCCCGGAGAGGCGGCCCGGCGGCAGGCCGACCTGGCCACGATGCGCGTCCTGGCCGGCGACCCCTACATGCACGACCCCAAGCTGCTGCGCAGGCTCGGACGCGTCCGTACGCCCGCCCTGCTGGTGTGGGGGGAGAGCGACCGCGTGGTGACTCCCGCCTACGGCGCGGCGTACGCCGGTGCCTTCGCCGACGGCCGGATCGAGGTCGTACCCCGGGCCGGGCACCTTCCGCAGCTCGAACAGCCCGATGCCACCCTCGCCCTGATCGAGGACCATCTGCGCCGGACGGGGAGCCCCGCGCGCCGATGACCCGCGCCCCGGCGCGTGGCGCCCACGGCCGGGCCGGAGCGCCCCGTACGGTGACCGGGACCTGACCGTACGTCGGCAGCGGGAGGCGTGGTGGCGGATGCGGGCGGTGCGGCGGCCGGGCGGGGCCGCGGGCGCCGGCCGGGCGACATGGTCCTGGGCAGCAGACCGGCGCACTCCACGAGGCTCCCGCCGCGACCACGCCCCGAGCGGACCGCCCCGCCCGCCGAGCACCCGCGCGCCGAGCGCACCGTCCCCTGGCTGCGCGTCGCCGCCGCCTACGCCTGGCGCCTCATCCTGGTCGGCGCCGCCGTCTACGGCGTCTTCACCGTGCTGGGCCGCTTCCAGCTCATCGCGGTGGCCGTGTTCGTCGCGCTGGTCGTCACGTCGGTCCTGCGTCCGGCCGCCGACCAGCTGAACCGGGTGCTGCCCCGTCCGCTGTGCGTCGCCGTCGTACTGGTGCTCTCCCTGCTGGTGCTCTGCGCGCTGCTCGCCTTCGTGGCCGGGGCGGTGGCGGGGGAGTGGGGCCGGCTGACGAACGAGCTGACCGGCGGCATCCACCGGATCGAACAGTGGCTCCAGCGCTCGCCGTTCCGGATCGGTCCGGGCCGGCTCTCCGCGCTCCAGAACCAGTTCCTGTCCTATCTCTCCGCCCACCGCGCGAGCCTCTTCGACAGCGCGGTGAGCGGTCTGGGGCGGCTCGTCGAACTGGTCACGGCGGGCGTGCTCGCCCTGTTCACCTCGGTCTTCTTCATCCACTCCGGGGAACACCTGTGGCGCTGGGCGCGCGATCAGTTGCCCGTCGGCGCCCGGCCGGTCTGGGAACGGGCCGGGCAGGCGGCCTGGCGGGCCTTCGCCGGGTACACCCGCGGCATCATCATCGTGGCCGCCACCAACGCCGTCCTCGTGGGTGTCGCCCTGTTCGTGCTGCGGGTGCCCCTCGCGCTGCCGCTGGCCCTGCTGGAGTTCTTCGCGGCCTTCATCCCGCTGGTCGGCTCACCGATCGCGCTCGCGGTGGCCACCGTGGTCGCCCTCGCCGGACGCGGCCCGCTCACCGCGCTGGCCGTGATCGTGCTCATCGTCGTCATCGGCCAACTGGAGGGCCATGTCCTGCATCCGCTGGTGATGAGCTGGGCGGTCCGGCTGCACCCGCTGGTCGTCGCGGTCTCCGTGATCGCGGGCAGCATCGTCGCCGGGGTGATCGGCGCGATCGTCGCGGTCCCCTTCGTCTCGGTGGTCTGGGCGGTCCTCCAGGCGCTGCGGCGCCGGGCCTAGTACCCGGCCGGACTGCTGACCGCCGACGTCCCCCCGCACCCGCGCGGCTTGGCCGTCCTGACCAGCGGCGAGTTCTCCGGCAACCAGAAATGGGACCTCATGGTGCGCTGGTCCGACGGGGAGACCACCATGTACACCGACACCGGCGCCACACGACTGGGAACCGAGCGCATGCTCGTCGCTCCGACCTCCTGATCCGCCGGCATCGTACGGGCGCCCACGTTGGACGACATGTCGTACAACCCTGGGCAGCAAGCCGTACGGGGGGACTGAACCAGCCGGAAGTACCTTTCGTCGGGATCCGCCGGTCTGGTTCGCCGGAGCTGCTTCCAGGCGATCGCTGTAATTGAATCGCACGCGTGTGCGGACTTTGGCTACGATCTCGACCGACCGATACGCGCACCGAACTGGGGGATCCATGCGCATCTCTGCGCCTTCATGCCGAAACCACCTGCCCATACGTCGACTGGCGGCCGTGTCGATCGTGCCGCTCGTGGTGCTCGGCCCGACAGTCACCACTGCCTCCGCGGTTCCCGCCGCGCACCCCGCGGTCCCGAAGGCTGCTTTCGGTCTGGACGCGGCCACCTACCGTGACGTGACCGGCACGGCCTCTCTCGTCGCGAACCGGCAGGACTTCAGCGTACGGACCGCACCGTCCGGACAGACCGCTGTGGTGGACAGCTCCATGACATCCGAGGGGGCCATCAGCGCCGCGAACCCCCGTTTCGTGGACCTCGCCTGGAAGGCGTATGCGCGCGAGGCCCGCTACACGGTGCTCCGCGGTGACATCGTCCTCGCGGAGCTCCCGGCGGGATCGACCAGCTTCCGTGACACCACGGTGCGGCCGGGCGCGGTGTATCAGTACCGGATCGTTCCGCAGCTGATCGGTGACGCCGCGCAGGCCCGCACCTTCGGACTGAGCGTGAGCGTCCCCGCATCCGAAAAGGGGCAGTCGGACCTCGCGGCGATGCGCACGTCCGCCACGGCCCGCGCCAGCGCCGCCGCAGCGGCGAGCACCACGACCTTGACGTGGACGACGTTCATCGCGCAGAAGCGCCTGGACGCCCCGCTGGCCGCCGGAAAGGCGGTCTGCACCTACGGCAAGGGCTATACCTTCGGCGGCGACAACCACGGCTTCGACTGGCGCAGTTCCAGCTATCGCACCACCGCCAACGCCGTGATCACCTGGAAGAGCAGGAAGGTCGACGGATACACGAGCATCGGCGCCACGCACGTGTACAACAAGAAGACCGGCAAGCTCGTGGCCAAGCGGACCGCGTCCGGCAGCAAGATGCAGGTCCGCAAGCTCGGCAGCGGATCGGGCTATGTGGACATCCGCATGGTGACGCACGCCACCAACCCGTTCTGTAGCAAGAAGCTGCCCAACGCGATCGACGGAGCCCTACAGTTCAAGATCCGCTCGAACGGCAACTGGGAGATCCGTTCCGGTAACCACCGGCGGATGCCCAGCCACTACATCTACATCTACAACGGCGGCCGGGTGACCGACGTGTACAAGGCCAAGGCCGCCAGCCCCTGGTGCCTGTCCGGGTCAGGGCCGGCCGGATGCGAGCTGGCGAATCTGACCGGCTACTACGGCCACTACAAGTAGGGACCGGATTCGGCCTGCCCCGGGGAAAGGAGGACACTGACCCTGGAAGCGGATCACCGCGCAGGGTGCTCCCTGGGCCTACGAACGGAAGAGCGTGGCATGACCGTCACCTGGCGCAGCGCCCTCACCTATGCGCTGACCGTTGTCATCGGCTCCTGGACGATCGGAGCCGTGGTCGATCTCGCCTGGTCAGCGGCGGCAGGCAGTCTCGGGTCCTGGGTATCGCAGTGGCCGGCGAACTCCCTGTCCTATGTATTCCTGGCCGCCGCCACGCTCACCCTGACCCTGACGCGCCGTTTCACTTCCGCCGTACCGCAGTGGCGCACGCCGCTGGTCGACGGATGTGCCTACCTGCTGATCCTTCTGCTCTGGGCAGGTCTCTCCGCCTGGCGGGACGAAGCCGCCGCGCCGGCCGACGACGCCTTTGCCACAGCAGGTCTCGCTCTGCTCACCCTCCAGTTGCCGTCCGCCTGGCTGCTGAGCACCTGGCGAGCCCGGCACCTCGAGGTCGCGGTGCGCCGAGAGCACGGCAACAGCGCCATGGCACCCAGCTAGCAGGACCTCGTCCTGGACGACACCGCACGGCGTGCGGTCCGGATGACCGGGCCGCACGCCGTGATCGGTTGTGATGTGCCGGGGTCAGCGTCCGTGACCGCCGCCACCGCCGTGACCGCCGCCACCGCCGTGGCCGCCGCCACCATGACCGCCACCACCGCGGCCGCCGCCGTGGTCACCGCCGTGGTCGCCGCCACGTCCGCCGTGGTCGCCACCGTGGTCACCGCGTCCGTGGTCGCCGCCACGTCCGTGGTCACCGTAGTCGCCGCGGTGGTCGCCGTGGTCACCACGGTCGCCGCGGTGGTCGCCGTAGCCGTTGCAGTCGTTCCACCAGCCACCCCGGTCGGAGCAGTCCCTGCTGTAACCGGAGTTGTGGTGGGAGTCGTAGCCGGAGTCATGGGCCGAAGCGGTCCCGGCCGCGCCGATCGCGGCGCCGCCGGCCATCACGATGCCGGCCGCGGACACGGCGAAGAGGCGCTTGACGCGCTGTGCTCGCATGAGTAATACCTTTCCTTCCATCGTCCCGTGCAATGGATCGACCGCACAGGATTGATGGCCGCGCCCTGTACAGAGAATGTGCGGCGCGGTCGTAGGCGTCGCCGCTGGAGTGAGAAGCACGTCCCGGTCTCCGGCACCGCCGTGCCGTCCGCGTGAACTCTCACGGGCCGGTACCGCGGCGACGGGCCCCTCTGCGGAGACCTGGCCGGACGGGGCGTGCCCCCGGTTGCGGCTCTCACTGGTAGACGCTAGTCGCCCGTTCGCGGGTCGGCATCTTGAGCGCGGAACCCGTGCGCAACCCGCGTGCCGCCCGTGCGGGATCCCGCCGCCGAGCGCGAGCGGGAAGGCCGCCGAGCGCGAGCGGGAACGCGAGCCGGAAGGGGGATCCGCGCATGACATACCCGAGGACGGGCACGCGGAACAGTGCCCAAGGGGGTGCATCACATGTCCACGGGAACACTTCTCGCCATCATCATCCCGGTCGTCGTCGTACTGGCACTCGTCGCCGTGGCGGCCTCCCTGCTGACCAGGCGTCGCCGTCTGCGCCAGCGCTTCGGGCCCGAGTACGAACGGACCGTCGGCGGCGCCGAGAGCCGCAGAGCCGGTGAGCGCGAACTCAAGGAACGCGAACGGCGGCACGACTCGCTGGACATCAAGCCGCTGCCCGCCGTCTCGCGGGAGCGCTACACGCGTGAGTGGAGCGGCGTCCAGGAGGAGTTCGTCGACCGGCCCGCGGAGGCGGTGCACGACGCGGACCGGCTCGTCACCTCGCTGATGCACGAGCGGGGCTATCCGACCGAGGGGTTCGAACAGCAGGCGGCCGACCTCTCCGTGGAGCACGGCAGCACGCTGGAGCACTACCGGGCCGCCCACGAGGTCGAGACGCTCAGCACCAGGAGCAAGGCCACCACCGAGCAGCTGCGGGGGGCCATGGTGCACTACCGCGCCCTCTTCGACGAACTGCTCTCCGACGGGGGCCGGGCGCAGCCCGCCCGGTCCTGACACCCGGCCTGCCACACCGGCCGGCGCCCCCGCGGCACCGGCCGGGCAGGGAGGAACACCATGCACGCAGACAAGGACCAACCGCGCCGCTTCAGCGGCGGCCTGTCCACCGAGGACCTGGCACAGCCCTCCGGTGCCCCCGCGCCGGAGACGGAGGAGCAGCGGACCGGTGCCCGCAGGGCCCCCGTCTACCCCGGTGAGAGCACCGGCGCAGTGCGCAGGGAGCAGACACCGGACCGCGACCGGATGTCCGGTGGTGCCCGGGACACCGCCGGTACGGCACCCGGCACGGAGGGCGCGGCCGACCCGTCCGCCGCCCGGGAACGGCCGGAATCGCGGCCCGCCGCGCCGGACACCGGCCGCACCGACGCGGCCGCCGGGAGCACCGGCACGGCCGCCGACGAGGGCGAAGCGGCCCCCAGGCTGCTCACCCCGGAGGACGAGCAGGGCTTCCGTGAGCGCTGGCACGAGATCCAGAGCCAGTTCGTGGACGACCCGAGGGAGGCCGTGCACACCGCCGACGCCCTGGTGGCCGACGTCATGCAGACCCTGGCCGCGACCTTCTCCCGGCACAAGCAGGAGCTGGAGAGCCAGTGGAGCCAGGGCGAACGGGTCGACACGGAGGACCTGCGCAAGGCGCTGCGCCACTACCGGTCGTTCTTCAACCGCCTGCTCAGCACCTGACGCTCCCGCCACCGCGTCCGCGCGTGTCCTCCGCCGCCGCCGGGTTCCGGCGTGTCGTGCGGAGGACCGCGGCCGTTGAGGGACGATGGGCCGCTCGGACGGCCGGAGAACGGGCGCGGCCCGGAACGGAGGGACGGCGTGGACCAGCGGGTCGCGGGACGGCGCAACCGGCGCGGCCAAGAAGGACCCGGCCGACCCGAACGGCCCAGCTCCTCCGAACGACCCGAACGGCCCAGCCCCTCCGAACAGCCCGAACGGCTCGGCACCTCGGACCGGTCCGGCCCGGGGGAGGCAGCGGCCACGGGCCCCGGCTCCGGCTTCGGCCCCGGTGACGGCGACGTACGGCGGCACGTGCCCCGCACCGACGCCGTACTGCGCGATCCCCGCCTGGTCCGGGCCGCACAGCGGCTCGGACCGGACCCCGTGAAGGCCGCCGTCCGGCAGGCCCAGGACCGGGTACGGCACGGCACCCTGGCTCCCGAGGACGTAACGGACGCGGCGGTCGCGCTGCTGCCGCCCACCGCCGGGGGACTGCGCCCGGTGATCAACGCCACCGGCGTCCTGCTGCACACCAACCTCGGCCGGGCGCCCCTGTCCGAGGCGGCCCGGCGGGCGGTGCGGGACGCCGCCGGACCCACCGACGTCGAACTCGACCTGGCCACCGGCACCCGGGCCCGCCGCGGCCGCTCCGCGCTGGCCGCGCTGCGCGCCCGGGTGCCGGACGCCGCCGCGGCGCACGTCGTCAACAACGGCGCCGCCGCCCTCGTCCTCGCCGCCACCGCGCTCGCCGCGGGCCGGGAGATCGTCATCAGCCGCGGCGAGATGGTGGAGATCGGCGACGGCTTCCGCCTGCCCGACCTGCTGGTCTCCACCGGCGCCCGGCTGCGCGAGGTCGGCACCACCAACCGCACGGACGTGGCCGACTACGCCGCCGCCGTCGGCCCCGGCACGGGCTGCGTCCTGAAGGTCCACCCGTCCAACTTCCGCGTCACCGGCTTCACCCGCGCCGCGCGGACCCGGGAGCTGGCGGCGCTGGGCGTCCCCGTCGTCGTGGACATCGGCTCCGGACTGCTCGCCCCGCACCCGCTGCTGCCCGGGGAACCCGATGCCGCGACCGAGCTGCAGGCCGGAGCGGCGCTGGTCACCGCGAGCGGCGACAAACTCCTCGGCGGACCGCAGTGCGGCCTCCTCCTCGGCGACGTCGGCCTCGTCGGCACCCTCGCCCGCCATCCCCTGGCCCGCGCCCTGCGGGTCGACAAACTGACCCTGGCCGCGCTGGAGGCGACCCTGACGGGCCCCGCCACCCCGACCGAGACGGCCCTCACCGCCGACGCGGGCGAACTGACGCGCCGCGCCGAACAGCTCGCCGACGCGCTGCGCGGCACCGGCGTCGACGTACGGGCCGTCGCCTGCGCGGCCGCGGTCGGTGGCGGCGGCGCTCCCGGAGTGGAGCTGCCCAGTGCGGCCCTGTCCCTGCCGGAGCCGTACGGCGCCGCGCTGCGCGCCGGTCCGCGGCCCGTCGTGGGACGCGTCGAGGCCGGGCGCTGCCTGCTGGACCTGCGGGCGGTGCCGCCCGAGGACGACGAACCGCTGGCCGAGGCCGTACGCCGGGCCCGGACCGCATGCCGGGCCGCGGAAGGGTAGGCGGGGCGTCATGCGGGTCCTGGCCACCGCCGGGCACGTCGACCACGGCAAGTCCGCCCTGGTGCGGGCCCTGACCGGGATGGAACCCGACCGCCACGAGGAGGAGCGCCGCCGCGGGCTCACCCTCGACCTCGGCTTCGTGTGGACGCCCGCCGGGCCGGACGGCGAGCACCTGGCCTTCGTCGACGTGCCCGGACACGAGAAGTTCGTCGCCACCATGCTCGCCGGGGTCGGCCCGGTGCCCGCCGTGCTCTTCGTGGTCGCCGCCGACCAGGGCTGGCAGGCCCAGTCCGCCGAACACCTGGCGATCCTCGACGCGCTCGGCGTGCGGCACGCCGTGCTCGCCGTGACCCGCGGCGACCTCGCCGATCCCGCTCCGGTGCGCGCCGACGCCCTGCGGCGGCTGGCCGCCACCTCGCTGGGCACCGTGCCGTCCGTCGCGGTGAGCGCGGTCACCGGCGCCGGTCTGGACACGCTGCGCACCGAACTGAACCGCCTCGCCCGCACCCTGCCGGTGCCGCCGCCCGACGCCGACGTACGGCTGTGGCTGGACCGCGCCTTCACGATGCGCGGCCACGGCACCGTCGTGACCGGCACGCTCGGCGCGGGCACCCTGCGCGTCGGGGACCGCCTGGTCGCCTCGGACGGCACGACCGCGCTGCGGGTGCGCGGGCTGCAATGCCTCCAGGAACAGCGCACGGACGTCAGCGGCGTCGCCAGGGTGGCGGTCAACGTGCACGGCGCCCCGGACGGCGCGCTCCGCCGCGGCGAGGTGCTGCTGACCCCGGACCGCTGGCTGCTCACCGAGGTCGCCGACGTCCGGATCGGCGGCGTCCCGGCCGGTGAACTGCCCCGGGAGGTCCAGCTGCACCTCGGCACGGCGGCCGTCCCGGTGACCGTGCGCCCGCTGGGCGAGGACACCGCGCGGCTGACGCTGGGCCGGCGACTGCCGCTGCGCGTCGGGGACCGCGCGGTGCTGCGCGAGCCGGGCGGCACCCGCCCGCCCTGCGCCGTGACCGTCCTCGACGTCCGCCCGCCGCGCCTGGAGCGGCGCGGCGCGGGCCGGGCCCGCGCGGCGGACCTCGCCCGCACGACCGGCGAGCCGGACGGCGCGGCGGAACTGCGCCGCCGCGGGCTCGTGCGCCGCGCCGAGCTGCTGGCGATGGGCGTACCCGCACCGGCCGCGCCGGTCACCGGCGACTGGCTGGCCGATCCGGAGCACTGGACCGGCCTGCGCGCACGGCTGACCGCCGAGGTCGAACGGCACGCGCGACAGCACCCCGTGCAACCGGGCCTGCCCGCCGAGGCGGCCCGCCACCTCCTCGGCCTGCCCGACCGGACCCTGGTCGACGCCCTCGTCCGCACCCCGGGCGACCGCGGACTCGTCTCCGAACAAGGCCGGTTGTACGTCCGGGGCAGCCTCCGCCCGGCGCTGCCCCCGCCGCTGGCAGCCGCCGTCGACGCCCTGCGCGGGCAACTGGAGAAGGCGTCCTTCCGCGCACCCGAGGCCGACCGCCTCACCGAACTCGGCCTCCACCGCAAGGAGCTGGCGGCGGTCGTCCGCTCCGGTGCCCTGCTGCGGCTCGCCGAGGGCGTGGTCCTGCTGCCGGGCGCCGACACCGAAGCCGCCGCCGTGCTGCGTCGGCTGCCGCAGCCCTTCACCCTCAGCCAGGCCCGCCGGGCCCTGGACACCACGCGCCGGGTCGCCGTCCCCCTCCTGGAACTCCTCGACGCCCGCGGCCACACCGAACGCCTGGACGACCGGTACCGCCGCTGCCGCCCGCAGGGACAAGAGGGGCGGGAGGGACAAGAGAGACGGGAGGGGCGAGAGGGGCGGGAGGGACGACAAGAGGAAGCCGGGGACGGAGGCGCACGGGAATCGAACCCGCCTGCCCGAGATCCTCGGGCACCTCGGTTTTGAAGACCGGGAGGGCCACCAGGCACCCACACGCCTCCACCGCCCGCTCAGGCTACCGGAAGGGACCCGCATGACGACGACCGGCGAAACGCCCGTACGGCTCACGCAGTTCGCCCACGGAGGCGGCTGCGCCTGCAAGATCCCGCCGGGCGAACTGGAGGAGGTGCTCGGGTCGCTGACGGCGGCGCCGCCGGTGCCCAGTAGGGCTCCGCTGCTGGTGGGGGCGGCCACCGGGGACGACGCGGCGGTCGTACGGCTGCCCGCGGCGGCGGACGGCGGCACACAGGGCATGGCCATGGTGTGCACGGCCGACTTCTTCACACCGGTCGTCGACGACCCCTACGACTGGGGGCGCATCGCCGCGGCGAACGCCCTCTCGGACGTCTACGCGATGGGCGGGCGCCCGGTCCTCGCCGTGAACCTCCTCGCCTGGCCGCGCGAGGTGCTGCCCTTCGCGCTGGCCCGCGAGGTGCTGCGCGGCGGCCTGGACATCGCCGCCGAGGCGGGCTGCCACGTCGGCGGCGGACACAGCGTGGACGACCCGGAGCCGAAGTACGGCATGGCCGTCACCGGACTCGCCGATCCGGCCCGGCTGCTGCGCAACGACACCGGCCGCCCCGGAGTGCCGCTGTCCCTGACCAAACCCCTCGGCCTCGGGGTGCTGAACAACCGGCACAAGGCCACCGGAGAGCGGTTCGAGCAGGCGGTGGCCACCATGGTGGCGCTCAACCGGGCGGCGTCCGAGGCGGCGCTGGCCGCGGGCGCCACCTGCGCGACCGACGTGACGGGCTTCGGACTCCTCGGCCATCTGTACGAACTGGCCCGCGCCTCCGATGTGACCGCCGTCCTCGACACCGCCGCCGTGCCGTATCTGGACGGGGCCCGGCAGGCGGTGCGGGACGGCTACGTCAGCGGCGGCACCCGGCGCAACCTGGAGTGGGTGACCCCGGTCACCGACTTCGGCACCGCCGACGAGGACACCCGGCTGCTCCTGGCCGACGCCCAGACCTCCGGCGGCCTGCTGGTGGCCGGAGAGATCCCCGGCGCCCCGGTGATCGGTGAACTGCGACCGCGCGGCACGCACGCGCTCGTCCTCAGGTAGCTCCCGGAAGGCAGCCCCCGGACCGGCACGGAGCCGTGACCGGCACCCAGCCCGGACCGGGCGCGGCTCACAGCTCCGTGCCCGTCCGGTCGTCGATGCCCGCCCGCGCCCGGTAGGCGCGCACCAGCGCCGGGGCCGCCGGGCCCCGCGGGCGGCGGCCGGGCCGGATGTCCACGGCGAACGCCTTCGTCTCCTGGATGTGGGTGTTCGGGTCCAGGGACAGGTGCACCAGCTCGTTGGCGGCGTCACCGGTGCTGTAGCCGTTGGGACCCCAGTGGTAGGGCAGGCCCACCTGGTGCAGGGTCCGGCCGTGCACCCGCAGCGGCGCCATCCGGTCGGTGACCAGCACCCGTGCCTCGATCACGCCCCGGGCGCTGACGATCGTCGCCCAGCCGGTGTGTCCGAGCCCGCGTTCGGCGGCCAGCTCCGGGGACACCTCGCAGAAGAACTCCGGTTGCAGTTCCGCCAGATACGGCTGCCAGCGGGACATGCCGCCCGCCGTGTGATGCTCGGTGAGCCGGTAGGTGGTGGCCACGTAGGGGAAGACCTCCGTGCCCGGCTCGCCGCCGCTGGGCTGGTAGCGGTTGTCCGGCACCGACGGCATCACCTGCCGCACCGGATTGCGCTGCTGCCCGTACAGCAGGTTCTCGAAGGGCGAGTCCTGCGGTTCGTAGTGCGTGGGCAGCGGGCCGTCGGTGAGCCCCGAGGGCACGTACAGCCACGCCTTGCCGTCGGCCTGCATGATGAACGGGTCGGTGCCCGACAGCGCGTCGGGGCCGGTCGCGTCCGGTGGCGGCCGGTGACCGGGGGACTTGTCCTTCTTGAAGTCGGCGACGTCGTGGCCGGTCCACTCCCGCCGGTCCGCGTCCCACCACACCAGTGCTTTGCGCGCGCTCCACGGCTTGCCGTCGGGGTCCGCCGAGGCCCGGTTGTAGAGGATGCGGCGGTTGGCGGGCCACGCCCAGCCCCACTCGGCGGCCACCCAGTCCTGCTCCCGGCCCGGCCTGCGGCGGGCCGCCTGGTTGACGCCGTCGGCCTGGACCCCGCAGTAGATCCAGCAGCCGCAGGCGGTCGAACCGTCGTCGCGCAACTGCTCGTACGAGGACAGCGGCCGGCCCTCGGCGTCCCGGCCGTTGATCTCGGCGAGCACCGCCTCCGCGTCCGGCTCGCCCCACTCGCCCCGCGCGGCGTAGTCCCAGGCCAGATCGAGCAGCGGCCGGTCCATGGGCTCCGGGGAACCGGCCAGCTTCTCCCGGACGAGCCGCCCGAGGTGGTAGGTGAACCACAGGTCGCTGCGCGCCTCGCCGGGCGGGTCGACGGCCTTGTGGTGCCACTGGAGCAGCCGCTGCGTGTTGGTGAAACTGCCGTCCTTCTCGGTGTGCGCGGCGGCCGGCAGGAAGAACACCTCGGTGCCGATGTCCTCGGTGCGCAGCTCACCCGACTCGATCTCCGGGCCGTCCCGCCACCAGGTGGCCGACTCGATCAGCGAGAAGTCGCGCACGACCAGCCAGTCCAGGTTCGCCATGCCCAGACGCTGGAGCTTGGCGTTGGCGGAGCCGACCGCCGGATTCTCACCCATCAGGAAGTAGCCCTTGCAGGCGCCCTCCAGCTGCGCCATCACCGTCTCGTACGTGGAGTGCGAGCCGGTCAGCCGCGGCAGGTAGTCGAAGCAGTAGTCGTTGGAGGCGGTGGCGGCCTCGCCCCAGTACGCCTTGAGCAGGCTGACCAGGTACGCGCGCATGTTGCCCCAGTAGCCCTTGCGGGCCGCCTCGCCGCGCACGAAGGCGTCCAGGTCCTCCTGCCGGTGGGCGTGCGGCATCGGGATGTAGCCGGGCAGCAGGTTGAACAGGGTGGGGATGTCCGTGGAGCCCTGGATGGAGGCGTGCCCGCGCAGCGCCAGGATGCCGCCGCCCGGCCGCCCGATGTTGCCGAGCAGGCTTTGCAGCACCGACGCGGCCCGGATGTACTGGACGCCCACGGTGTGCTGGGTCCAGCCGACCGCGTAGGCGAACGCGGTGGTCCGCTCGCGCCCGGAGTTCTCCGTGACCAGCGCGCACACCTGGCGGAACAGCTCCTGCGGCACCCCGCAGACCTGTTCGACCAGCTCCGGTGTGTAGCGGGCGTAGTGCCGCCTGAGCAGTTGGAGCACGCACCGCGGATGCGTCATGCTCTCGTCGCGCTCGGGCTCGCCCTCACCGATCCCGGCGCCGCCCGATCCGTGGGACTCGCCGCGCGCCGCCTCGCTCACCGAGGCCCCGCCGCCGGTGCGCTCCTCGTACTCCAGGTCGCGTTCCCCCGAGGCCGCCTGTGTCTCGGTGCCCGCGTACTGCCAGGTGCTGTTGTCGTAGCTGCGGGTGTCCGGGTCCAGCCCGGAGAACACGCCGTCCAGGTCCTCGGTGTCCCGGAAGTCCTCGCGCAGCACCACCGGGCCGTTGGTGTAGGCCGCCACGTAGTCGCGGAAGTACGCCCCGGTGCTCAGGACGTGGTTGATGATCCCGCCGAGGAAGGCGATGTCCGAGCCCGCGCGCAGCGGCACGTGCACATCGGCCAGCGCGCTGGTGCGGGTGAAGCGCGGATCGACGTGGATCACCTTCGCGCCCCGGGCCTTGGCCTCCATCACCCACTGGAACCCGACCGGATGGCACTCGGCCATGTTCGAGCCCTGGATGACGATGCAGTCCGCGTTCTGGAGGTCCTGCTGGAAGGTGGTCGCGCCGCCGCGGCCGAACGAGGTTCCCAGACCGGGAACGGTGGAGGAGTGTCAAACACGCGCCTGGTTCTCGATCTGGATCGCGCCCAGCGCGGTGAAGAGCTTCTTGATCAGGTAGTTCTCCTCGTTGTCCAGCGTGGCGCCGCCCAGGCTCGCGATACCCATCGTGCGCCGGGTGCGCGCGCCGTCGGCCTCCCACTGCCAGCCCGCCCGCCGGGCCGCGAGCACCCGGTCGGCGATCATGTCCATCGCCGTGTCCAGGTCGAGCCGCTCCCAGCCGGTGCCGTGCGGCCGCCGGTACAGGACGTGGTGCTCGCGGGCGTCCCCGGTGGTCAGCTGGAGGCTGGCCGAGCCCTTGGGGCACAGCCGCCCGCGCGAGATCGGGGAGTCGGGGTCGCCCTCGATCTGCGTGACCCGCCCGTCCTCCACGTACACGTTCTGGCCGCAGCCCACGGCGCAGTAGGGGCAGATCGACTTGACCACCCCGTCCGCGGTGGACACCCGGGGCGTGAGCCGCTCGCTCGGCCCGCTCCTGGCGGCGGCCCCGCGACCCAGCGGGTCGGTGCCCGTCAGCTGGCGGTAGACCGGCCAGGAGTCGATCCAGGTGCGTACACCCATGACAGACGCCTCCTCTCCGGTACGGCGCTCGGCCCCGGTACGGCGCGCGGTGGCGCGGTGGGTGCGGAGTACCCCCGGCGCCCCCGGGGAAAACGGCCGTGCCGCCGGTGGGTCAGCCCGCGCGGGCCCGCAGCCGCTCGCGCTGCGGTACGACGGTGTACCGGGGATCCCCGGCCGACGCCACGCCCGCGTGGAACACCCCGAAGCGCAGCGCGGCCGATCCGGTCAGCAGAGCCGCCCCCGCGACCACCGCCGCACCGCGACCACGACCGCACCCCGGCCACCGGCCGCGCCCCCGCCGCCCGCGCGCACCCGCACCGGTGCCCGCGTACGCCGCCAGCACGGCGCCGCCCGCGGTCAGCAGCTCGGCGGCCCGCAGCAGCCGGTGCGCCCGGCCCCGCTCGAAGACCTCCGCCACCAGCCCCATCCGGCGTGTCATCAGCCGGAAGGCACCCAGCTCCAGCGCGGCGCCCAGCACGGCCGCCCGGCGCGCCGGTCCGGTCTCCCCGAGGGGCGCGCAGACCAGGGCGAGACCGGCCGCCGCACTCGCCCCGGAACCCGCGAAGACGAACGGCAGCGTGCGGTACCCCTCGTGCCAGGCCGGCACCGCCGTGTCCGACAGCAGGACCGCGGTGTACGTGACGACGGCCGGGCCCAGCACGGCCGCCCCGGCGGTGGCGCCCGCGCCGAGGAGCCGCAGGCGGCCGGTGACGTCGGCGGCGACGGCGGCCAGGGCCAGCGGCGCGTACCCGGCCAGCAGCCAGGAACCGGTGTTCATCGGCGAGGTCGGCTTGACCACGCGCAGCATGTTGAGGAACCGGGCGGGCCGGCCGAGGTCGTGCACCAGCGCGCCCAGGGAGAGCGTGATGGCACCCGCCGCGCCCGCCTTCGCCACCCGCGCCAGTGCGGGCCGCCCGGTGGCGTGCCCGCCCGCCGCCAGCAGGGACGATCCGCCGGCCAGCCCGCCGAGGCAGAGGTATCCGGCGATGTCGACCGGCTTCCACGTGGGGGCCTTCAGGACCGGCTCGCCGTAGTACGAGGTGAACGCGGCCTCGGGGACCATCGACCGCTCCCCGCGCCCACGCCGCCGCCCGCCGCCGCGGCGTCCGCCCGCCGCTCTCCCGGAAGGGGCGGGCCCGAGCGCGTCGCGTCCGGGGCGCGCGCCCTCCACGCCCTCCCCGGTGACGTCCGACCGCCGCTCGGGCCGGTCTCGCCCGTTCACCGCGGCCTCCGGGCGAAGGCGGCGGCGCCCAGCAGGGCGAGCGAGGCGGCGGCCGTCGCCGCGTGCCTCCACATCGCGGTCAGGTCCCGGGTGGTGACCACCGGGTCGGGCGGCAGACCGTAGACCTCGGGCTCGTCGAGCAGCAGGAAGAACGCCCCGTCGCCGCCGACCCCGTCCTCGGGGTCCTCGCCGTAGAGCCGGGCCTCGGTGACACCGGCCGTGTGCAGCCGCGCCACCCGGGCGGCGGCCCGCTCGCGCAGCTCCTCCAGCGGGCCGAACTGGATGGAGTCGGTGGGGCACGCCTTGGCGCACGCCGGTTCCATCCCGGCGCCGAGCCGGTCGTAGCACAGGGTGCACTTCCAGACCCGGCCGTCCTCCTCGCGCTGGTCGATCACCCCGTACGGGCAGGCGGGAACGCAGTAGCCGCAGCCGTTGCACACGTCCTGCTGGACCACGACCGTGCCGAACTCGGTGCGGAACAGCGCCCCGGTGGGGCACACGTCGAGACAGGCCGCGTGGGTGCAGTGCTTGCACACGTCGGAGGACATGAGCCAGCGCAGTTCGGTGCGCCCCTCGGGGGCGGGCGGCGCGGCGGGGGAGCGCGCGGGGTCGTCGAGCGCGCGGGCGGCCTCGAAGGCGTCGAAACCGCCGTGGCCGCCGCCCTGCCCGGCGGCACCGTGACCGGCGGGGCGCTGCTGCTCGACGAAGGCCACGTGCCGCCAGGTGTCCGCGCCCAGGCCCCGCGTGTTGTCGTAGGACATGCCGGTCAGTTCCAGGCCGTCCTCGGGGACCGAGTTCCACTCCTTGCACGCCACCTCGCACGCCTTGCAGCCGATGCAGACGGAGGTGTCGGTGAAGAAGCCCACGCGCGGCGGGGCGTCCGGATAGCCCGCCGCCCGCGCCACGTCCGGCTGCGGGCCGTAGAGCTGGTTGGCGTGGTGCGCGGACAGCTGGTCCGCGTGGTGCGCGGTCGTCTGTGGCCTCTGCGGCATCTGTGGCCTCCTCGCTCGGCACACACCCGGTGCTCGCGGACGGGCGCGCGACGGGTGCCCGGGGACCGTACGGCCGAAACCGCTGCCCCTCCGCGGACGGCCGGACGGTCAGGCTCCGGGTGGCGGATCCGGCGGCAGGTGCGCGTTGTGCCAGGCGATGGCGCGCCGGATCTCCGGTGCGTGCAGGCCGGTGCGGCAGCCGAGCCGTTCCATGGTGAGCACCGGAGTGCCGCCGCTCAGCGCACGCTCGATCTTCGCGGCCCACAGCTCCTCCTGCACGAAGGGCCGGTGCCGGTAGCGTTCACGGACGACGGCCAGGTGCGCCTCGCTGCACGCGGTGACGAGGCGCAGCCCGTCGAACCAGTCGTCGGTGGGATGGACGGCCGAGGAGTCGGGCACCCGTTCCCGCACCGCCTCGCACGCGGGGAAGGTGAGCCCGCACAGATCGCACAGCTCCGGTGCGACGGGCCCGGCGTGCCGCGCCCGCCACCTGCCCCTGCCGCCCCTCGTGCCCCTCGCGTCCCCCGTGCACTTCCTGCGCTTCCACATGGCGGCTCCCGCACACGGCTCGGTCAGGACAAGGGGTTGCCCGCCCGGCCGGTGCCGAAACCGCCGGCCGCCTCGACCGGTGCGGAACGCGCCGCACCGGATCCGGCCGCCGCGTCCGCCGGCCGCGCGGCGGCCGTGGGCGCGCCCGCCGCCGTCTCGGCGGCCAGGGCGGCGACGGCCGCGGCCGGACCCCGGCGTTCGTACACGCCCCGCAGCCGCCGCGCCGCGCTGCCGTCGGCCAGGGCGAGCTCCAGCAGCTCCCGTACGGCGTCCCAGTCGCCGTAGACCTCCAGCACCGGCCGGAGCCGGGCCAGCAGGGTGTGCAGGACGGTGCGGGCGGGGGCGGGGCGCAGGGTGACGGGATCGGTGAGCGGCCCTTCGAGACCCGAGCGCGCCGCCTGCCAGGCGGCGGCCCGCAGCCACTCGTGCCGGCCGTCGCAGCCGGGGTGCTCGCGCCGGGCGAGCCGGGCGCAGGCGTCGTGGACGAGGGCCCGGAACAGACCGGCCACCAGCACCACCGTCGTCACGCGCGGGCAGGCGTCGCAGATCCTCAGCTCCAGCGTGCGCTGGTGCGCGGAGGGACGGACGTCGTAGTAGACCATCCCGGGGTCACTGATGACGCCCGAGCGGATGAGGTCCGCCAGCAGGGCGTCGTAGGAGGCGGCGCCGGAGTGGCAGCCCGCCGGGCCCGCGGTCGGCCAGCGCTGCCACAGCATCGTCCGCCAACTCGCGTACCCGGTGTCCGCGCCCAGCCAGTACGGGGAACTGGCGGAGAGCGCCAGCAGCGGGGCGAGCCACGGCCCGACCAGGCACATGGCACGTACGGCGGTGTCCCGGTCGGGCACGTCGACATGCACCTGCGCACTACAGATCAACTGCTCGTCGGCGAGCCGCCGGTACTGGTCGGCCATGCGCAGATAGCGCGGGTCGGCGGTGACGTCGCCCCGGGCCGGGGCGGCCAGCGGGACGGTGCCGGCGGCCACCGCGGTCAGCCCGAGGGCGGATGCCGCGGCGGCCAGCCGCCGCCGGGACGCGGTGAGGTCGGCCAACAGCCCTTCGAGGGTGGCGTGCACCCCGCTGTTGCTCTCCACGACGGACCGCTGGAGCTCCGGCGCGTACCCGGGCCCGCCCAGCCGTTCGAGCACGGCGCCCGCCCGGGGCACCAGGCGGCCCGTCTCCGCGTCGACGAGGTGGAACTCCTCCTCGGCACCGATGCGCAGCGTCACTGTGCCTCCGCTTTCTCCGCCTTGCTCGCCCCGCCGGTCAGCGCATGGCGTGGTGGGCCGCCGCGGTCGTCAGGCCGTACACCAGGTGCGGGACGATGTCGGACACCCAGGACGCCAGGTCCCAGGAGCCCGGATCGGTCAGCCGGAGCGCGGTCGCGGGCGCGTTGGCGCCCGCCATGACGGCGGCGCCCAGCAGCGGCCCCGCCACCAGCACCGGCAGTGGCCGCCGCCGGGGCCGCAGCAGGCCGTAGACCACGCCCGCGCCGATCCCGGTCGCGTACCCCATGAGCGCCCCCGCGGCCTGGCTGCGGTTCTCGCGCTCCTCTCCCTGCCCCAGCGGCACCCCGGCGCGGCCGGCCAGCCGCCCCGCGACCTGCGCCGGGACGGTGCTGGCCGCGCGTCCGCGCAGCAGCATGTCGCCGTAGGAGACCAGATCGAGGGCGAGCGTGCCCGCGGTACCCGCCAGCAGGCCCTTGGTGATCGAGTGCATCCCGGCTGCTCCCTTGCTCGGCAGACACCCCGGGTTCCCCCGTGGGCGCGGCGAAACAGTGTCGGACCTGCGAGAAAAGCCCTGGGCGCGACGCGACCGGCGGCCGGAGGAGCGCCCGCTTGATGCGCGCGCCCGCCACCGGACCGCCGGTCGGGGACGACCGGGTCCCGGAACCCCGCTCACTCCGGAGGGGACCCCGGGCCCTCCGCTCAGTTCCAGAGGGGATAGGTCACCGTGCGCTCGTACCCGGCCGGCCGCGCGCCGGGGAAGACGAGGGTGAGCTGCGTGAAGTGCTGGACCCGTGGGTGCTTCTTCCAGGGCTCCGCGCGGTCGAACCGTACGACCACGGGGTACGAGTGGAAGGTGCCCGCCGCGCAGTACGGCTTGCAGTCGTTGACGACGTTGACTCCCCGGGCGACCGCGGAACGGCCGTTCCACCGCGTCCAGTGCAGCGAGGACAGGCGGCTGTTGCCGTCACCGCAGGCCAGGATGAACGCCGCGGGCCGCGTCCGCGGCTTCCACAGGCAGTCCACGAAGACGGGCTGCCGGTGCCATGTGTGTCCGGCCGCTGTCGGTGTTGCCGGTGCCGCGGAGGCCGCGGAGACCGTTCCCAGAGCCGCGCTGAGCACTACGGCTGCACCGAGTGTGACTGCTGTCCGCACTGTGTGTCCGCCCATGTTCCGCTCCCGGCGACGACGTCAGAACCTTCCAATGACGCTACGACGGGGTGGGGGGACGCACCACTCGGACGGAGCAGCACCACCACTCTCACGGGGGACGGACATCACCCGGACGGAGGAGGCGGCGGCCGCTCAGTCCGGTGCGTGCCGGGGCCCGGTCGCGCCGCAGGGCGGGCCGCCGTCCGGGACGGACTGACAGGTGCCGCACAGTTCGTGCCGGCCGTCATGGGTGACGACGGTCCCCCAGCCCAGGCAGTGCTCGCAGTCGCGAGCGGGGCCCAGGTCGGGACGGGGCGGCGGGGTGGGGCTGTGGTGGGCTCCGTACGCCATGCGGGGGCGGCTCCTCGGGATCGCGGTGAGTCGCGGTGCGTTGCGATGACAACGTTGACTATTTTGTCTGATTTTTTCGAGTTGTCCAGAAGTTTCCTCCGACACCGGTCGACACGGGTTGATTCCGGTCGCCGTCGGGAGTCCGTCGTCCATCGCCCGGCACCGATCAGGGCAGTACGCCGTCGATCGCGATGTTCAGATGCCGCGGGCCGCGCAGCACCGCGTTCTGCCGGTACGGCGGCGGGTCCTCGACGAGCCGGGGGTTGTCCAGGCGCCGGGCCAGCGCGGTGAGCGCGATCTGTGTCTCCAGCCGGGCCAGCGGGGCGCCGAAGCAGACATGGATGCCGCTGCCGAACCCGAGGTGCTGGATGTCGCCGCGGTCCGGGTCGAACCGGTCGGGATCGGTGAAGCGCTCCGGGTCCCGGTTGCCCGCGCCCAGGACCAGCCAGATCCGCGAACCCTTGGGGATGGTCACCCCGCGCAGCTCGATGTCGGCGATACAGGTGCGCGAGGGCACCAGCTGGACCGGCGGCTCGTAGCGCAGCAGTTCCTCGACGATGCCGGCCGACAGCCCGGGGTCCTCGCGCAGCCGCCGCAGATGCTCCGGGTACCGCAGCAGCGTCAGCATGCCGTTGGTGATCAGGTTGACCGTCGTCTCGTGGCCCGCGATCAGCAGCAGCACGGCCGTGCTGAGCACCTCCATCGTGGACATGGCGCCGTCCGGGCCATGACCGGACATCAGGTCGGACAGCATGTCGTCGCGGGGCTCCTTGGCGCGCTGCTCCGCCAGACCGGCCAGGTACATGCCGAGCTGGACACGCGCCTCCTGCGCGGCGCGCTGGACCGGGGCCCCGGGGTCGTTGCGCGAGTCCGGGTCCAGACCGGCGACGATCGGGTCGACCCAGGCGCGGAAGCGCGGTTCGTCCTCGCGCGGCACCCCGAGGAGGCGGCAGACGACGGTCACCGGGAAGGGGTAGGCGAACTGGTCGACGAGGTCGATCTCCCGCTCGTCGCCCAGCTCGTCGAGGAGTTCGGCGACGATCCGGCCGAGCTCCCCGCGCATGTCGTCGATCCGGTGCGGCCGGTGCGGCGGCCCGAACGAGCTGTTGGCGATCCGGCGCAGCCGGTCGTGCTCGGGCGGGTCGAGCCGGATGAAGCTCGGCGGCAGCCCCGTGGCCTCCGGCTCCGACAGCTCGTCGGCGCCCGGGGCGGTGAGGTTGCCGGCGTCCGAGCTGATCCGGGGGTCGTGCAGCAGTCCCAGGATGTCGTAGTAGGAGCTGACGACGTACGGACCGCCCTCCTCCTCGTGCAGCACCGGTGTCCTGCGCAGTTCCGCATAGAGGGGGTAGGGGTCGGCACGGCTGGAGTAGTCGGTGATCCGGCGCAGCAGCGACGGTTGCGTCATGGGGGGTCCTCGGGTGGGGAGGGAGGGGCGGGGCTCGGGCCGTGCGGTGGTCAGTGGCGGGCCGGGGTGAACACCAGGCGCCGGTCGGTGGGGGAGTAGCCGCTGAGTGTCACCGTCGGGCCGTGCGTCGGCAGGGACGGGTCGGGGAAGTCGGCCGGCATCGCCTTGCGGCCCTCGGGGCGGCGGTCCATCGTCGGGTACTCCACCGGGAACGGGGCGCCCGTCTCGATCTGCCGCTCGTAGAACTCCAGCCAGCGCGTGTTGTCGAAGCTCACGGCGGCGATGACGCGGCCCTGGTAGCCGTAGACGCCGACGAAGCGCCGCTCGGTGAGCGAGCCCTGCGTGATCATGATCTGCTCGCCCATGGACGGCACGCCCACGGACTTGATGTTCACGCCGAACTGCGACGACCAGAAGGCGGGCACCCACATGTGCGGGATCCGGTCCGAACTGGCGCTGATCATGTTGTGCGCGGCCACCTCCGCCTGGGCGACGGCGTTGCCCCAGTGCTCCAGCGACAGGAACTGGTAGCTGAACAGCGGATGCGGGGAGCGGGCCACGTCCCCGGCCACGTACACGTCGTCGGTGACGATGCCCCGGAAGTCGAAGGCCCGGCAGCCCGCGTCGCAGGCGATGCCGCGCGGCCCGGCGCCGAGCCCGGAGCCGGTCAGCCACTCGGTGTTGCGGGTCGCGCCCAGGCAGACCACCACGAGGTCCGTCTCGACGACGCTGCCGTCGGACAGGTGCGCGGCCCGCACCCGGCCGACCGGGCTGCCCTCCAGACCGGTGACCATGACGCCGGTGCGCAGATCCACCCCGTGGTCGTGGTGGAGTTCCGCGGCGACCGCGCCGACCACCCCGCCCAGGGCGCCCACCAGCGGCGCGTCCGCCCGCTCGGCCACGGTGACGGGAATGTCCTGGTCCCGGCAGGCGGAGGCGATCTCCGAACCGGTGAACCCGGCGCCGATCACGAACACCCGGCGCGGACCGGCCTTCAGCCGCCGGTGCAGCCGGACGGCGTCGTCCCGGGTGCGGAGCACGAAGACCCCGTCGAGCTGGGCCTCCTCCTCCTTGGGCCAGGGCCGGGCGCGCACCCCGGTCGCGATCAGCAGCCGGTCGTAGGGCACCTCGTCGCCGTCGGCGAGCCGCACCCGCTGGGCGGCCAGGTCGAGCCCGGTCGCGGCCGTGCCCAGCCGCCAGACGGCGTCGACGTCGCGGCGCCCGGGGAGGTCGGTGCGGTCCGGCGCCGCCCTGCCCAGCAGGACCGCCTTGGACAGCGGCGGCCGGTCGTACGGCTGGTACGGTTCGTCGCCGATCATGGTCAGCGAGCCGCGGAAGCCCTCGGCGCGCAGGGTCTCGGCGGCCCGCAGACCGGCCAGCGAGGCACCCACGACGACGATGCGGCCCTCGCGGCGCAGCCACTCGTGGAACTGCTCAGCGGGCATCGGGCGCCCCCTGTCCCGCCGCGGCCGCCGGCTCGGCCGGACCGTCGAGACCGTCGGCGGTGATCGCCTGCACCGGGCAGGCGGCGACCGCGCGGGCCACCTTCTCCCGCTGTTCGTCGTCGGCCCAGGGGCTGTAGACGAGCGACTCCTCGCCGTGCATCGTGAACACGTCCGGTGCGAGGAATGCGCACTGAGCGTAGCCCTGGCATCTGTTGAGATCGACGACAAGCCTCATCGGTGACCCGCCCTTCCGGCGGCCAGGTCCTCGGGGACCACCCGTTCGGCGGGCGCCCTCGGACGGCGGTCATCTCCCCTCGGACAGCATCGCGGGCCCGGCGGCCGGTCCGCGCGCCGGAACCGTCCGTCGGAGTGACGGGCCGCCGCGCTCAGTCCGCCGTCGCGGCGGCCGGCCCGGCGCGCCCGGCCACCGCGAGGATGTACGCGCTCAGCACCAGCGCCCAGGCCGGGAAGACCAGCTCGGCCCAGGGCACGGTCGAGGAGGCGAACAGCAGGGTCAGCGCGGCGAGCAGCCCGAGCACGGTCAGCCAGCGGGGCAGGATCCGCAGCCGGTGTCCCATCACGGACAGCGAGCAGGTGAAGACCGCCGCCATCCGCATCGCGTACCCGGTCATCAGCTCGTGGGCCAGCCGGCGGCCGAACTCCCAGGTGGCGGGGGAGGCCACCGCGCCGGAGGACGGGTGCGCGGCCGCCACGACGGCGCTCGCGGCCGCCGCAGCCCCGAACATGGTGGCCACGAAGACCAGCCCGCTGCCCAGGAAGACGGTCGCCAGGAACTTGTCCTCGGCCGCCCCCACATGGGTGCGCACGACACCGGTGAACCACAGGAAGAGGATCCCGGCCAGCGGCACCAGGGCGAGGGCCGCCCGGACCGCGTCCCGCCGCGCGGGATCGGTGCGGACCGGCGCCGTCGCCGCGTCCGCGCCCTCCGGGATCCCCAGCCGGATCAGCACGATCGCCGCCGCGAGCAGCAGCGCGAACAGCACCCCGGCCAGCCCGGCCGCGCGCGGGGTGCGCAGCGCCCGCCGGGCCGGTGTGCCCGCACCGGTCGTCACCTGCGGTAGCCGAGGATCGTCATCATGCCGGACTCGGAGTGGTACTGGTTGTGGCAGTGCAGCATCCACAGGCCCGGGTTGTCGGCGTAGAAGTCGGCGACCAGCTTGCGGTGCGGCAGCACGATCGCCGTGTCCTTGCGGGTGCCGATGTCGTTGAGGCCGGTCAGCGCGAAGGTGTGGCCGTGCAGATGGAGCGGGTGCCACATGTCGGTGGCGTTGATCAGGGTGAGCCGGACCCGTTCGTCCTGGCGGACGGCGTGGCGGTGCTCGGTGGAGTAGGGCTGGTGGTCGAAGGCCCAGTTGTAGTCCTTCATGTTGCCGGTCAGCCGGATGCGGATCTCCCGGTCCGGCTTCTCGTCGCTCAGGGCCACCGACTCGTGCGGCTTGAGACTGTGGGCCGGGAGCAGGCGGCCGTCCAGCTCGTCCGGGTGGACGGTGGGCGCGGGCAGGCCCTTGCCCTGGTCGGTGCGGAGCACGGCCAGCGCCTTCGCCCGGTCGCCCTTGCCCTCGGCCAGCGCGACCAGCGGGAAGGTGCCGTCCTTGACGGTGACGAGCACGTCGTAGCGCTCGGCCATGCCGATGAGCAGCGCGTCGGTGTCGCGGTGCTCGACCGGGTAGCCGTCGGTGTGCGTGACCGTCATCCGGTGGCCGCCGAGTGCCACCCGGAAGGCGGTGTCGGCGCCCGCGTTGATGAGCCGCAGCCGCACCCGGTCCCCGGGCTTGGCCCGGAACACCTGCGCGGACTGCGGCAGCCGCCCGTTGATCAGGTAGTACGGGAAGTCCACATTGCCGCCCATGCCGTCCAGGAGACGGCTGTGGGACTGCCGCAGGATGCGGGACGGGCCGCCCGCCGCCCTGCGCAGCGGCGCGCTCCGGCCGCCGGACGGACGCGGACTGCCGGAACCTTCCTGCTGATGGTCGCCGCCCATCTCCATGCTCATCGCCGGATGCTTGCCGCCGTGCAGCTGCGCCAGCACGCCGTCCGGGGTGGAGCCCTCCACCCCGTCCACCCAGTCGTCCAGGACGACGACCCACTCCTTGTCGTAGGACAGCGGTTCCTTGGGGTCGTCCACGATCAGCGGCGCGTACAGCCCCCGGTCGGGCTGCATGCCCTCGTGGGAGTGGAGCAGGTACGTGCCCGGGTAGGACACCGCGAAGCGGTAGCGGAACTCCTCGCCGGGCTTGATCCCGGGCTGTGTGAGGCCGGGCACACCGTCCATGTCGCAGCGCAGCCGGACCCCGTGCGAGTGCAGCGTCGTCGCGACGGGCAGCCGGTTGGCGAGCGTGAGGTCCAGGATGTCGCCCTGTGTCACCCGGATCTCCCGGCCGGGCAGCCCGTCGCTGTACGCCCACGTCCGGAACGAGCGTCCGCCCACGTCGCACGTGGCCTCGGCGGCGGTGAGGCGGAAGGTGCGCACCGGTCCCGTGCCGCGCTTGCGCTCGGCGGCCAGCACCTCGGGGTCGGACGGGTTCACGTACCCCTTGGGGCCTTTGGGGACGAAGGGGCGGTGGCCGCCGTCCGCGGTGCCGGAGCCCTGGGCGGTTCCCGGGTGCGGACCCGTCTCCGAGGAGGAGCCGGACCCCGAGCAGGCTCCCAGGAGACCCGAGCCGGCAGCCATGATCGAGGCACTGAGCAAGGTGCGCCGCGTAGGTGTGTGCATGAATGAATAACACACGTTTTATGGCGATATGTGGGAGAACTGGGGCGGCGCGTCCGCTGATCTCGACGGTCATTTTCCGTGCCGCGGCCTCCGCCTCGGGGGGTGGTCACCCGGTCGGCCGAAAGGGGCGCGCGGCAGTGCGCGCAGCAGCCGGTCCCGCACCCGGCGGCACGGAGAGCGCCGGTCCGGCGACCGTCCGGCACCGGCCGGACCGCGTACGTCAACCTGCCGTCCCCCTGGGCAAGTTGGCCGGAACCGGCCCCTCGCCGGTCCCATGCGGCGCCGCCCGGTACGACGGAGCGGCGGCGGGAACCGGGTCCGAGGTCCTGCCGCCGCCGCTGTCACGTCAGTTGACGCGTGCCGCCGCCCTGCGCGTGTTGTTGTACAGGCGCAGCAGATGCTTCGCCACGGGGCAGGGCGCGGCGTCGGCGCGGCACTGGCGGCACGTCTCCAGATGGTTGCGGTAGTCAGAATGCGCTTGCGGCAGAGCATCGCCCTGGGGCGGCATGAGGATCCTCGCACGGGGGGTTCGGACGGCGAACGGCGCTCAACTCGGCTGTACGGAGCGCCTGGAGCCAAAGTTGATCACGTTACTGCCGGTAGGGGAAAGCGGCATCAGGCCACGCTGCGCCACGCCGAACCCCATGATCGGCCGGACCCGGACGGGAGGTCCCTAGCCGCTCTGCCGCCCGGAGTACGCCCACCAGCGGCCCTCGTGCCGGTTCACCGCGATCGGCCGGCCGAAGCAGGACGTCAGCCGGTCGCCGGTGAGCACTTCCGCCACCGGCCCGCTGGTCAGGATGCGGCCCTCGCGCAGCAGCAGCGCGTGGCTGACGGCGGGGGACAGCTCCTCCAGATGATGGGTGACCGTCACGGTCGCGAGCCGCGGACGCCCCTCGGCCAGCCGGTGCATGGCCTCCACCAGGTCCTCCCGGGAGGGCAGGTCGAGGGCGTTGAACGGCTCGTCCAGGAGCAGCAGCGCGGGCTCCGCCATCAGCGCCCTGGCGATCAGGATCCGGGCCCGCTGCCCGCCCGAGCAGACACCGTACGGCCGGTCGGCCAGCTCCTTGATCTCCAGCTCGGCCAGGAGCGCGCGGGCGCGCTCGCGCACCTCGTCGTCGTAGGACCGCCACAGCGGCTGCACCGTGCCGGTGTGGCCGGTGAGCACCACCGTGTGGGCGTCGAGGTCCTGCGGTACGCGCTGCGCGGAGGTGACGTGTCCGATCCGGGCCCGCAGCTCCCGCACGTCGACCCGGCCGAGCCGGGCGCCGAGCACCTCGACGCTGCCGGAGGTGGGGTGCATGAGCGCGCCGAGCAGCCGCAGCAGCGTGGTCTTGCCCGCGCCGTTGGCGCCCAGCAGCGCCCAGTGCTCGCCGGGCCGGACCGTCCAGTCGACGCCGTCGAGGATCACCTGGTCGGTGGTGAAGCGGCGTACGCCCACCTCGCGGAGCGCCACGACGGCCTCCGGTCCGTGCGGCGCTGTGCGTTCGGTTGTCTCCTCGGTCATCCCAGGGCTCCCCTTCGGTGCGTGCGGTCCCCGTCCGTCGGCACGACAGACAGTAGATGCATCCGGCACCTTGTCGCCGGTCCGTCCGGTGCGTGGACGCCGTCTCAGGCGGCGAGATCCCGGGCGTCGCCCATGACCACGACCGGGTGCAGGCGCGGATCGAGGGTGCGCAGCAGGTAGCGCATGGCGTCCTCGGACTGGCTCACGCAGGCGGAGGTGCCGCTGCCGTGGTCCATGTGCAGCCAGATGCTGCCGCCCTTGTGCTGTCCCTCGGGCCGGGTGGGGTCCTCCGGCGAGGTGCCCCGCACCCGGTTGTAGTCGATGGCGATGACGTAGTCGAAGTCGTGCCAGGAGTTCTTGTTCCAGGAGTGCGGCGCCTGGAAGGAGGCGGACCGCGTGTACGGCAGCCGGGCCCCCGGATCGGCCAGCACCCCGCCCGCGTCGCTCAGTGTGAAGACGCCCACGGGGGTGCGCTGGTCGCCCTCGTGGTGGTCGGCCGTCCAGCCGTTGCGGCCGTTGTGCGCGGGCCAGGAGCGCTCCTGCCGCCAGCCGGAGCCCTGCCGGGTGAAGAGCCGCACCGTCGCGTCGGGGGAGTTCGGCCCGGCGCCGTAGACGGCGACGACCTGGCGGGTGGCGGCCGGGACCTGCCGCCAGAGCCGCTCGCCGATGCCGGGCACCCGGGCGGGTGCCGTGCCGTGCGGAGCGGCGGCCGTCCCGCCCGCGCCGCTGTTCCCGACGCCCTTCGCTCTCGGGTGGCCCGAGCCGCCGCAGCCGGTCAGGGACATCGCCAGGGCTCCGCAGACCACCGTCGCGGCAGCCGTCCGTATCGCACCGCTCTTCCGCATGGCGCCCATGATGGCACCGCGCCCGCCCGCACCGGCCCGCGGGCCCCCCACCCGGCGTGTCACCCGAATGGCCCTCCGTGACTGCGTGCCTACGGCTGATCGGGTGTCTCCTGGAGTCAGAGAGGCGTCCATCAAGGGAGCCGATCATGTATGAGATGTGTGCAGGAGCCGAGGAACCGGGCGGCGCGCCGGTGTGGCATGTCATGGCCAAGAACACGGTGACCACGCTCTGCGGGCGGCGGCTCGGCCGGCGCGTCGACGGGGCGAACGCGCAGCGGGCCGGTCACTGTTCCTCGTGCATGGCCCTGTTCGGGAAGCTGATGACCGCTCCGCCGGCCGTCGGTTCTCCCGCCGGCACGGACCACTAGCGGTCCGGGTCCGCGGCAGGAGGGCCCCGTCCGCCCGGGACACCACTCGGGCGGACGGGGCCCTTCCGGCGGCCGTGGAGCAGCACCTCGGGCACCGGGACGCCGTGACGTCCCATGACGGCCATTTGCCTAACATCTTTAGGCACGGGCACAATCCCTTCAGGGAACGGAAGGGAACGCTGTGCCACGCGCGGGACTCACCACCGACCGCCTGGTCCGGGCCGGGGCGGAACTGGCCGACGAGGTCGGCTTCGAGCAGGTGACCGTCTCGGCGGTCGCCAGACGCTTCGACGTCAAGGTCGCGAGCCTGTACTCGCACCTGAAGAGCTCCCAGGATCTCAAGACCCGCATCGCCCTGCTCGCCCTGGAGGAACTGGCCGACCGGGCCGCCGAGGCGCTGGCCGGGCGGGCGGGCAAGGAGGCGCTGGCCGCCTACGCCGACGTCCTGCGCCGGTACGCCCGGGAGCACCCCGGCCGCTACACGGCAGCCCGGCTCCCGCTCGACGCGGAGACGGCCGCCGCGAGCGCGGGCGTGCGGCACGCCCAGATGACGCGGGCCATCCTGCGCGGCTACGACCTGGCGGAACCGCAGGAGACCCACGCGGTCCGGCTGCTCGGCAGCGTGTTCCACGGCTATGTGAGCCTGGAACTGGCCGGCGGTTTCAGCCACAGTGCGCCCGACTCCGGCCAGACCTGGTCCTGGATCCTGGACCGGCTGGACGCGCTGCTGCGCGACCCCGCCACCCACTGAAACCACCGTCTCAAGGAGCGGTACCGGCCGACGAACATCCGCCCAACCCGTGACGACTCGGGCGTGTCGGTGCTACAAAGGCCGCATGGCAGACCGTTTTGCCCGTCTTCGACGGATACCGGGGCGGTCGCTGGCGGGAAAGAGTCCGCGAAGCGTTGCCGGACAGGTGTTCGTTCTCCAGGTGGCCCTCGTGGTACTGCTGGTGATCGGCGCCGTCCTCGCTCTCCTCCTCCAGTCGCAGCGGGACACCAGCGCCGAGGCCAGACGCCGCTCCGTCGCCGTCGCCCAGACCTTCGCCCACGCCCCCGGTGTCGTCGCCGCGCTGCGCGGGCCCACCCCCTCGGCCGTGCTCCAGCCGCTGGCGGAGGCGGGCCGCCGGACCGCGGGCGTCGACTTCATCGTCGTCATGGACACCCACGGCATCCGCTACACCCACCCCCTGCCCGACCGCATCGGCCGGCGCTTCGTCGGCACCATCGGCCCGTCACTGGCCGGTCAGGTCCGCACGGAGAGCGTGCACGGGCCGCTCGGGCAGGAGGTCCAGGCCATCGTCCCCGTCGAGGACACCGGCGGCCATGTGGTCGGCCTGGTCTCCGCCGGGCTGAAGGTCAAGAACGTCACCGGGCAGGTCTACCACCAGATCCCGATCATCCTCACCGCCGGAGCCGTCGCCCTGGGCCTGGCCACCGCCGTGACCGCCCTGGTCGGCAGGCGGCTGCGCCGCCAGACCCACAGCCTCGGCCCGGACGAGATGACCCGCATGTACGACCACCACGACGCGGTCCTGCACTCCGTGCGCGAAGGCGTGCTCATCGTCGGCGGCGACGGCCGGCTGCTGCTGGCCAACGACGAGGCCCGGCGGCTCCTGGACCTCCCGCCGGACGCCGAGGGCCGGCCGGTGGCCAAGCTCCCGAAACTGGAGCCCGAGACCGCGGCGCTGCTCGCGTCCGGCCGGGAGGCCACCGACGAGGTCCATCTCGCCGGCGGGCTGCTGCTCGCCGTCAACCAGCGCCCCACCGACCGCGCCGGAGGTCCCGCAGGCACCGTCGTCACCCTGCGTGACTCCACCGAACTCCAGGCGCTGTCCGGCCGCGCCGAGGTCGCCCGGGAACGGCTCAACCTCCTCTACGACGCCGGGCTCGGCATCGGCACCACCCTCGACATCGCCCGCACCGCCGACGAACTCGCCCAGGTCACCGTGGACCGCTTCGCCGACTTCGTCACCGTCGACCTCGACGACGCCGTCCTGTGCGGCGAGGAGCCGGAGCCCGCCTCCGCCGGGATGCGCCGCGTCGCCGTGCGCGGCGTACGGGACGACCACCCTCTCTACGAGAGGGGCCGGCTGATCGACTTCGTGCCCTCCACCCCGCAGGCCCGCGGCTACGGCACCGGAGTGTCCGAACGGCTGCCCGACCTGGCATCGGCGGCCGGCTGGCAGGCACAGGACCCCGAGCGCGCCGGGCGGATCGTCGACTACGGCATCAACTCGCTGATCACCGCACCGATCCGGGCCCGCGGCGCGGTGCTGGGCGTGGCCAACTTCTGGCGCTCCAAGGAGCACGGCCCCTTCGAGGAGGAGGAACTGTCGCTGGCCGAGGAACTGGTGGCCCGCGCCGCCGTCAGCATCGACAACGCCCGCCGCTTCACCCGCGAGCACGCCCTCGCCGTCACCCTCCAGCGCAGCCTGCTGCCGCGGGCCCTGCCCGAGCACGGCGCCGTCGAGGCCGGCTACCGCTACCTGCCCGCCCAGTCCGGCGTCAGCGGCGACTGGTTCGACGTGATCCCGCTGCCCGGCGGCCGGGTGGCCCTCGTCGTCGGGGACGTGGTCGGCCACGGCCTGCACGCAGCCGCCACCATGGGCCGGCTGCGCACCGCGGTGCACAACTTCTCCACCCTCGACCTGCCCCCCGACGAACTGCTGAGCCACCTGGACGACCTGGTCGGCCGCATCGACCAGGACGAGGACTGCCCCGAGACCGCGGCCAACGTCGTCGGCGCCACCTGCCTGTACGCGATCTACGACCCCGTCTCCCGCCGCTGCGCCATGGCCCGCGCCGGACACCTCGCCCCCGCGCTGGTGCGCCCGGACGGCACCGTCACCTTCCCCGACCTGCCCTCCGGACCGCCGCTCGGCCTCGGCGGCATGCCCTTCCGCACCGCCGAACTGGAACTGGAGGAGGGCACCCAGCTCGTCCTGTACACCGACGGCCTCATCGAGGACCGCCGCCGCGACCTGGACGAGGGGATGGAACTGCTGCGCCGGGCGCTGGCCGGACACCCCGAGCGGGACCCGGAGGAACACTGCCGGGCCGTGCTCGGCGCCCTGCTGCCCGCCCGGCCGCGCGACGACGTCGCCCTGCTCGTGGCCCGCACCCGCGCACTGCCGCCGGAGCGGATCGCCGACTGGGACGTGCCGCCCGACCCGGCCGCCGTCGCCGGTATCCGGGTCGCCGCCGGCGCGCAGCTCGACGCATGGGGCCTGGCCGAACTGGGCTTCGTCCTGGAACTGGTCCTCAGCGAACTGGTCACCAACGCCATCCGCTACGGATCGGCACCGATCCACGTCCGGCTGATCCACGACCGCACCCTGATCTGCGAGGTCTCCGACGGCACCAGCGCGTCCCCGCATCTGCGCTACGCGGCGACCACCGAGGAGGGCGGCCGGGGCCTGTTCCTGGTGGCGCGCACGACCGAGCGCTGGGGCACCCGGTACACCCCCGAGGGCAAGGTGATCTGGGCGGAGCTGGCGCTGCCCGAGCCCCCTCAGGAGACCTGAGGACGGCCCACCGAGACGATCACCTCCCGCAGTTGCTCCACGTACAGCCGCATGTTCTTGTACGCGATGTCGGTGTCCGGATAGCGGCTCGCGAACTGGAGCCCCTCGTGCAGCCGGTTGATCCACGCGCACACCTGGTCGCCGTAGGAGACCCTGATCAGGCCGTACGCCTTCAGCCCCGCCCAGTCACCGGAGCCGGGGATGTCCCGGGCGTCGACGAACGAGACGATCGAGTACAGGTCCGGGGAGGTCGGCCGGAAGTCGGTCCCCAGCAGCCGCAGCACCCGCGCCAGCGGCATCCTGGACAGGGGCCTGGCGGCGCGCAGCCGGTCGCTCACCATCCGCAGCAGAGCCGGGAAGTCGGCCGCCCGCGCGGTCTCGACCTCGATCGGCGCGCCGCCCACGTACCAGCCCACCGAGTCCCGCCACTGCGACTTGTGCCGGGTGTGGAAGGGGACCACCGTGCGGTAGACCGGCTCCCCGCCGATCTCATGGACGATCAGGGCGGTGGCCGCCAGGATGCCGACCAGACTGCCGCCGTAGGGCCGGCAGTACGCCTCGAAGGCGGCCGCGTCACCGGCGTCCACGAGCATCTCGTTCATCAGCTTCTGGCGGGGCAGCGCACCGCCCGGCTCCAGACCGAGGTCCAGGGGGAAGTTCGGCAGCCGGCCGCCGCAGCGGCCGATGAAGTCCCGCCAGCGCCCGACGACGGCGTCGGTGCGGTCGATCCCGTCCGCGTCGGCCCGCTCGGTGCGGCAGAAGTCGACATAGCTGCTGACCGGCCGGGGCTGCGGCCGGCTCCCCCCGGCACCGGCACGGTACAGCTCATGGATCTCCGCCGGGAGCCGCTGCACCGAGTAGGAGTCCACGTTGCTGTGGTCGAACGCCATGTACACACTGGCGCCGTCCTCCCGGACGACCGCAGTGAACAGGAAGTTCGGCCAGCGCAGCGCGTCCGCGGTGTGGTCGAAACGGTCCTGCAGATGCTGGACCAGCACGCCCGGGTCGTCGAAGTCACCGATCGTCTCGCGGCGCAGTGCCACGTCGGCGGCGTCGAGCGTGAAGCGGCGCATGTCGTCGCCGGTCCAGCGGAAGCCGCTGCGCAGCGTCTCGTGCCGGAGCATCCAGCCGCGCAGGGCCTCCCCGAGCGCGTCGAGATCGACTCGGCCGGGGACGTCGAACGCGGTGCCCAGCCAGGTCGGCACGAACAGCCCGCTCTCGCGGACGGTCCTGGCTGTCCTGATGTGCGACTCCTGGATGTACGCCGGCGGTCGGGCATCGTCCGGGAGATCCGAGGCGGTCCGGACGGCCGCCGGGTCGAGTGTCCACTCGACCAGCCGTCCGGGCCGGACCTCGCAGCGCTGGATGTCGGTCATACGCAAGAGAAGCCTCCGTCGCAGAGGGGGTACCAGGGAAGCAACTGCGTACGGGCACGGGGGGTTGCGGGTCGCCGGGCGGCGTTCGAACGGCGGGGTCACCCGTTCCGGGGGCGCGTCAGCGGGCGGGCAGGGTGTCGTAGGTCCGGAACGTGTAGATCGCGTCGTAGCTCATCAGGTTGCCGGTCGGTGCCGGGAGGCCGAGCCGGCGGCCGAGTATGCGGGTCAGGGGACCGCAGTGCCCGGGGGCCGGGGCGGCGAACGTGTCGTCGTACGCGGAGAACCGGATCACGGGCGGGTTGGTGGACAGCCACTCCGAGGGGCTCGGCCGCTTCAGGGCGAAGTCGACCGGCGCGTCGGCCCCGATCACGCAACTGCGGGGCAGCAACGGGCTCACCAGCCGGAAGCGGAGGCTGAACCGGCCCGTGTAGAAGTCGGACCGGCCGCCGTACTCGGGCTGGAGCGACAGGCCCGTCAGCGGTGCCGGCCCGGCTTGCGCGGTGCCGGTCAGTCCGCCCGGGACGGGGGTGGCCGCGCTGTGCATCGCCCCCCACACCTGGCCCGGTGTCCCGTCGGGCAGCGGTCCCTCGGCATGGGTCATGGTGATCGGCGCGAGCGTCACCGCGAGGCCGCCCATCGACAACCGCGGTGCGGCGGCGTGCACTTCGCAGCGCCAGGCGGCCGGGTCGACACCGGCCGGGAGGGCGGGGCAGTCGCGGAAGTCCGTCGGCACGGCCACGGAGACGGTGACGGAGCCGGGGCGGCCGGAACTTGAGGGAGCGGTAACGGACGGACCGGAGCCGGAGGAGGGAGCGGAGACGGACGAGAAGGACGGAGCGCCCGGCTGTGCGGCACTCGCGGGCAGCGCGCCCGCGAGGCCCACCAGGGCGACCGCACCGGCCAGGGCCCCGGCGGCGAGAGCACGGGGACGGAAACGGGAGCGGGGACGGGAGTGAGGGCTGCGCGCAGTGGTCTTCGGCATGCCGCCAGCCTGCCGAACCGCACCGGGCGGTCACTATCCGTGACAACCCCGGCGCCACCCTGACCGGACCCTGACGCCGTGTCAGGGTCCGGCCCCGAGATCCCTCACCCGGCCTTCGCCGCGGCGCGCGGCAGGGTCAGCACCGCGGCGCAGCCGAGGACGGCGACCATCGCGAAGAAGTAGAAGCCCCACGGGTGGCCTATCCCGGCGGTGACCAGGGCGCCGGTGACCGACGGACCCACGATCGAACCGATCCGGCCGATCCCGGACGCCGAACCGAGGGCGGTGCCGCGCACGGCCGCCGGGTAGAAGTCGGTCACGTAGGCGTAGACCAGCACCTGGGCCGAGAAGACGAACACACCGGTGAGGAGGACGACCAGGTCGAGCAGCAGATCGTTGTGCATCCTGACGCTCAGACAGGCCAGCATCAGCACCGAGACCGCGAACCAGACGACCGTGGTGCCCTTGATGCCCCGGCGGTCGGCGACCCACCCGCCCACGAGCAGACCGACGACACCGCCGACATTGAGCACCAGGAGCTGGGTGACGGCCGTGGGCACCGGGTAGCCGGCGTCGTTCATCAGCTTGGGCAGCCAGGTGTTGAGGCCGTAGACCAGCAGCAGCCCCATGAACGAGGCCACCCAGACCCCGATGCCCGCGCGCAGGTACGCCGGCTTGAGCAGTTCGGTGAACGGCACCCGCGCGACGCCGTCGCCGGCCGTCTCCCGGGTGCGGACGAACGCCTCCGACTCCGGCAGCCGGAACCACTGGACGGCCGCGATGACGAGACCGGCGGCGCCGAGCACATAGAAGAGGATCTTCCAGTCGTCGGTCACCTGGAGGGCCAGCAGCGAGGTGATCACCGCACCGGTGTGGTAGCCGGTCATGGTCAGGGTGCTGGCCCGTGCCCGCCGGTGCGCGGGCATGTGCTCGGCCATCATCGTCAGCGACACCGGCATGCAGGCGCCCAGTCCCAGCCCGGCCACCAGCCGCAGCAGGGCGAACATCGTCACCGAGCCGGCCAGCGGCACCAGCAGCGTGAAGACGGAGAACAGCAGCACCGAGGCGATGAGCAGCAGCCGCCGCCCCAGCCGGTCGGCCAGCGGTCCCACGCACACCGCGCCGATGGCCACACCGACGAGCGAGAGGGTCGCGATCGTGGTCGCGTCCCCGGCGGTCATGCCGAGATGGTGGGTCTTGAGCAGGGTCGGGATGATGGCACCGAGGACGACGAGGTCGTAGCCCTCCAGCATGACGGTGATCCAGCACAGGACCACGGTCCAGACGTTGCGTCCGGAGGCGGTGGTCCGGGCCGGGGCGTGGGACGGGACGGTGGATGTCATCGGACATACCCCCTGGGGAGCGGGTGCGGGCGGAGCGGGGACGGAGCGGAGGATCGCGCAAGGGAACGGGCTGCCGGTGGTCGGGGACGGAGCGGCGGGCGGCCGTCCGCGGACGGACGGCGGGCCGCTCAGAACGGGTGGTCGGCTCGGAACAGGTGGTCGGGGTCAGAACGGGTAGTCGGCGATGTCCGGGCGGATCGTGACCCACTGGGTCTCGGTGAACGCCTCGGCGTTGGCCCTCGCGCCGCCGAAGCGGGAGCCGGTGCCGGACGCCTTGACCCCGCCGAAGGGCGCGTTCGGCTCGTCGCCGACCGTCTGCTCGTTGATGTGGACCTTGCCCGACTCGATCCGGTCGGCGAGCTTCATCGCCGTACCGACGTCGCCGAGGATGCCGACCGACAGGCCGTACTCGCAGTCGTCGACGATCCGCGCGGCCTCCTCCAGCGTGGCGAAGCCGACGACCGGCGCGACCGGGCCGAAGATCTCCTCCCGCCAGGCCGGCATGTCCGTGGTGACGCCGGACAGCACGGTCGCGCGGTAGCAGGCGCCGTCGGTCTCGCCGCCCGCCGCGAGCGTGGCGCCCGCCGCGACCGACTCGGTGACGATGCGGTGCACCCGCTCCAGCTGGCCGCGGTCGATGAGCGGACCGAGCGCCACGTCCGCGCGGGCCGGGTCGCCCACCGGCAGCGCGGCGGCCTTCGCGGCGAGCGCGGCCGTGTACTCCTCCAGCAGCGACTCGTGGACGAGGTGCCGGCCGGTCGTCATGCAGATCTGCCCCTGGTGCAGATAGGAGCCGAAGGCACCCGCCGAAGCCGCCTTGCCCACGTCCGCGCCGGGCAGCACCACCAGGGCGTTGTTCCCGCCCAGTTCCAGATGGGCCCGCTTGAGCAGACGGCCCGCCTGCTCGCCGATGGCCCGGCCGACCGGAGTGGACCCGGTGAACGAGATCACCCGCACCTGCGGGGCCTCGACGACGGCCCGGCCGACCTCGCCGTCCCCCGGCAGCAGGTGCAGCACGCCCGGGGGAAGCCCCGCCTCCTCGAAGAGCCGTGCGAGGACGACCCCGCCGCTGACCGCGGTCCGCGGATCCGGCTTGAGCAGCACCGCGTTGCCCAGGGCGAGCGCGGGCGCCACCGAGCGCAGCGCGAGCAGCAGCGGGAAGTTGAAGGGCGCGATGACGCTCACGACCCCGGCCGGGCGGCGCCGGGCCAGGGACCAGCGGGCCTCCTCGGAGGTGAGCACCTCGCCCTGCGGATGCGTGGGCAGGCCCGCGCACTCGAAGAACTCGCCGACCGCGAGCCCCACCTCGAAGGCCGCCTTGGCGCGCACCGACCCGGCCTCGCGCACCAGCCACTCCTCGGCCTCGGCGGCGTGTGCGGTGAGCAGCTCGCCCGCCCGGCGCAGGACGGCCGCCCGGCGGGCCGGCGGCAGGTCCGCCCACCCGCGCTGCGCCTCGGCCGCCCGTGCGGCGGCGCGCGCCGCGTCCTCGGCCGTGGCGAGGCCCACGGTGCCCAGCCGGTCGCCGGTGGCCGGTTCGGTGACCGGCCGCTTCGCGCCGGCGTCCGTCCAGCCGTCGCCGAAGAGCTTTCCGGCCCAGACGTCGCTGTCCAGGAGTGTCATCGAAGGTTCCCTCTCGTTTCCGTGGGTGGCCGCGCAGGAGGCGGGCGTGAGGTGCCGCGTCCGTGCGGCGCTGTGGGCGTTGTTCCCCGTCAGGAGGGCGTCGTGAGCACCGTGTCCACCTGGATCAGCCGCGGTCCGTCCGGGCGCTCGGCGAGCAGGGCCCGCAGCTCGTCGGCGTCCGCGGCCTGCCGGGCGGCGACGCCGTAGCCCTCGGCGATCCTGGTGAAGTCCAGGCCGGGGATGTCCAGGCCCGGCGCGTCGGGCACCCCGAGCAGGTCACCGAACCAGCGCAGCGCGCCGTACGTCCCGTTGCGCAGCAGGACGACGGTCAGCGGGACCCGGTGCTGGGCGGCCGTCCACAGGGCGGTGATGCCGTAGTTCGCCGAGCCGTCCCCGATCACGCCGACGACCGGCCGGTCCGGCTGCGCCAGGGCGACCCCGACGGCGCCGGGCAGCCCGAAACCGAGCCCCCCGGCCGCGGGGAAGTAGTAGGAGCCGGGGCGGCGCAGGTCCATCTGGCGCCACCACGCGGCGCTCGTGGAGGTCGACTCGACGACGTACGCGGTGTCCTCGGGCTGCTCGTCGCGGAGCGCGGCGAAGACCTGCTCGGGGTGCAGGCGTCCGCCCTCACCGGCGGCCGGGTCGGGCACGGGCCGGTACGGGTCGCGGGGCGCGGCGGGCGCGCCGAGCTGTTCGGTCAGCAGGTCGATGACCGCGCCCGGGTCGGCGACCAGCGCCTCGCCCATCGGGGCCCGCGCCGCCGCTGCCGCGTCCTCGGTCACCTGGATCAGCCGGGTGCCCTCGGGCAGATACCGGCCGGGCAGGTACTCGTGGTAGCGGAACACCGGAGCGCCCAGCACCAGCACCAGGTCATGGCCCTCCAGCGCCGCGCACACGGGGGCGATCCCGGCGGGCAGCACACCGCGGAACAGCGGGTGCCGGTTGGGGAAGGGCAGCCGGAACTGCGAGGGCGCCGCCCACACCGGACCGCCCAGCCGCTCGGCCAGCCGCACCGCGCCGTCGAAGAGCCCGGCCGCGTCGATGTCGCCGCCCAGCACCAGCGCGGGCCGCCGCGCCGAGGCGACCAGCTCCGCCAGCCGGCGGCCCTGTCCGGCGGTCGGCACGGCACCGCGCTCGACCCGCCGGTCCAGCACCGCCAGGGTGTTGTCGCCTGCCTCGGCCGCCCAGTCGTCGTACGGCACCGACAGGTACGTCGGCCGCCGCTGGAGCCGCGCCTCGAAGACGGCCTGGGCGAGGGCGCGCGGCACATCCTCGGCGCACGCCGGCTCCGCCGCCCAGCCGACCAGCGGCTTCATCAGGGCCGGGGCGTCGACGTTGGCGAGGTTCGCCTCCGGGCCGACGGCCGGGCGCACCTGCTGGCCGGCGACGATCACCAGCGGGGTGCGGGCGGAGACGGCGTTGGTGAGCGCGCCCATGGCGTTCCCGGAGCCGGAGGCGGCGTGCAGGTTGACCAGCACGGGCCGGCCGGTGGCCTGCGCGTAGCCGTCCGCCATGCCGACGACGGCACCCTCGTGCAGACCGAGGACGTAACGGAAACCGGCGGGCAGGCCGGCGAGGAACGGCAGCTCGTTGGAGCCGGGGTTGCCGAACACGGTGGTGAGGCCCTGACGCTTCAGGAACTCGTGGGAGACACGACGTACGGAGGACACCGGAAGTTCCTTTCGGAGTGACGCACCGCACGCTAGGCAACGCTCCGACATGAACACCAATAGATGTTGTGGGGTCGCGTTATAGAGTTGGTCGATATGAAGACCTTCGATCTCAACCTCGCGCGGGTCTTCGTCCTGCTGTACGAGACCGGCAGCGTCACGGCCACCGCCGAGACCCTCCACGTCACCCAGCCGACCGTCAGCTACAGCCTGGGCAAGCTGCGCCGGCACTTCGACGACGAGCTGTTCCGGCGCACCGGACGCGGGCTGAGCCCCACCGCGGGCGCCCGGCGGCTGTACGAGCCGCTGCGCCGCGCCCTCGCCGAGATCGACGGCACCGTCCGCCAGGCCGACACCTTCGAGCCGAAGGTCATGGCGGGCTGCTTCACCGTGGCCCTGTCCGACCTCGGCGAGGCCACCCTGCTGCCCCGGCTGCTGGCCGCGGCCCGCGAGCGCGCGCCCGGGGTCTCCTTCACCGTACGGGCGCTGGACGTGGACGACGCCGAGCAGCAGCTGCGCCGCGGCGACCTCGACGCGTTCGTGGCCACCCCGGTGCTGACCTCCCACCGGACCGTGCGGATCCCGCTCTTCCACGAGCGCTACGTCGGCATGGTCGCCGCCGACCACCCGCGCATCCGCGGCGACGCGGTCACGCTCGCGGACCTGGCCACCGAGCACCACGCCACGGTCTTCGGCCCCAGCGGACACGTCGTGCCGCGGGCCGTGCTCGCCGCGCACGACCTCCTGGACCGGGTCGCGGTGGACGCCACCCGCTTCTCGATGCTGCCCTATCTGCTGGAGCAGACCGACCTCATCGCGATCGTCCCCGAGTACGTCGGCGAGGTCTTCACCGCCTCCCACCGGGTGCGCCTGGTCCGCCTGCCGTTCGAGACCGAGCCGACCGAGGTGGCGCTCTACGCCCGGCACGAGTCCTCGCGCACCCCCGCGCAGCGCTGGCTGGTGCGGTTCATGGCCGAGGTGCTGGGCGAGCGGGTGAGCCCCGCCCAACTCCCGCCCTACGCCGTGGCCACCGACCGGTCGCAGCCCCCCGCGCCGTCGGCCGGGGAACCGGGGGAGTAGGCCGACCGGGTGCATTCCGCCGGGTGTTGGGCCATCCCGGCGACGACGGACGGCGCTTCGCGCGGGCAAGACGCGAGGATGAGGACGAGCCCTGCGGGGCGGAACCCACGCATCCATGTCTTGAGAGAAAGCGTGTCACGGGCCGCATGACAGACGTTCAGCAGATCACACCGGAAACCACCGGTCCCCGTCGTCGCCTGCGACCCGGAGCCGTCGTGGTCAAGTGGGTCACGACGACCGATCACAAGACGATCGGATCGCTGTACCTGGTCACCTCGTTCGTGTTCTTCCTGTTCGGCGGCGTCCTGGCGCTGGTGATGCGCGCGGAGCTGGCCCGGCCGGGGCTCCAGATCGTGTCCACCGAGCAGTTCAACCAGGCGTTCACCATGCATGGCACGGTCATGCTGCTGATGTTCGCGACGCCGCTGTTCGCCGGATTCACGAACTGGATCATGCCGCTCCAGATCGGCGCGCCGGACGTGGCCTTCCCCCGGCTGAACATGCTGGCCTACTGGCTCTACCTGCTCGGCTCGCTGATCGCGGTGAGCAGCTTCCTCACCCCGAACGGCGCCGCCGACTTCGGCTGGTTCGCCTACTCCCCGCTGACCGACGCGGTGCACTCACCGGGCATCGGCGGCGACCTGTGGATCATGGGTCTCGCGCTGTCCGGCTTCGGCACCATCATGGGCTCGGTCAACTTCGTCACCACGATCGTCTGCATGCGCGCCCCGGGCCTGACCATGTTCCGCATGCCGATCTTCGTATGGAACGTGCTGCTCACCAGTGTCCTGGTGCTGCTCGCCTTCCCCGTCCTCGCGGGCGCGCTGCTCGCCCTGGAGGCGGACCGCAAGTTCGGTGCCCATGTCTTCGACGCGGCCAACGGCGGAGCGCTGCTGTGGCAGCACCTCTTCTGGTTCTTCGGGCATCCCGAGGTGTACATCATCGCGCTGCCGTTCTTCGGCATCGTCACCGAGATCATCCCGGTCTTCTCCCGCAAACCGATCTTCGGATACATGGGCCTGGTCGGCGCCACCATCTCCATCGCCGGGCTCTCCGTGACGGTGTGGGCGCACCATATGTTCGTCACCGGCGGGGTGCTGCTGCCGTTCTTCTCCTTCATGAGCTTCCTCATCGCCGTCCCGACCGGAGTGAAGTTCTTCAACTGGATCGGCACCATGTGGAAGGGGTCGATCTCCTTCGAGACCCCCATGCTGTGGTCGGCCGGCTTCCTGGTGACCTTCCTCTTCGGCGGTCTCACCGGTGTCCTCCTCGCCTCCCCGCCGCTGGACTTCCACGTCTCCGACAGCTACTTCGTGGTGGCCCACTTCCACTACGTCGTCTTCGGCACGGTCGTCTTCGCGATGTTCGCCGGATTCCACTTCTGGTGGCCGAAGTGGACCGGCAAGATGCTCGACGAGCGGCTGGGCAAGATGACCTTCTGGATGCTGTTCGTCGGCTTCCACACCACCTTCCTGGTGCAGCACTGGCTGGGCGCGGAGGGCATGCCCCGCCGCTACGCCGACTATCTGGCGGCCGACGGCTTCACCGGCCTGAACATGGTCTCCACCATCGGCTCCTTCCTGCTGGGCCTGTCGATGCTGCCGTTCCTCTACAACATCTGGAAGACGGCGAAGTACGGCCGCAAGGTCGAGGTCGACGACCCGTGGGGCTACGGCCGGTCGCTGGAGTGGGCGACGTCCTGCCCGCCGCCGCGGCACAACTTCGTCACCCTGCCCGTGATCCGCAGCGAGTCCCCGGCGTTCGACCTGAACCACCCGGAGGTGTCGCTGGCGGACCGGCAGGAGAATCTGGGCCTGCCGGCATGACCGACGCGGCGGGACGCACGGGCGAGGAGCCGCTCGCCCCCGCCCACCTGGCCGACCAGGTGGAGGGCTATCTGCTGTGGCAGGCCCGGGTCGCCGAGGCCGAGGAGCGGGCCCGCGCCTTCACCGAGCCGCTGCCGTGGCTGACCACCGCCCAGCGCGAGGAGATCGAGGAGCACTACGTCCGCGACAGCCTCACCCGGGCGCGGGCCGATCTGCACCGCGTCGCCGACCGCTGCCGGGCCCTGCGCGGCGAGTACGAGGAGCGCTACCAGCGGCTCCGCGCCCGCTGCCTGGCCTTCTCGATCGCCGGACTCACCGTGGTCGCCGCGGCCGTCCTGCTGGCCGCGGCCGTCACCCAGACGTGACCCCGCCCGCCTCGTCGCGGACCCGGCCGGTGGTCCGGGGAAACGCCGAGGTGACGGCCGGTGTCAGGGGTGCGTCAGGGCCACGTCAGGGCGGCGTCAAGGCCGGGGCGGGCGCCGTATGAGAGGCGTCAACGGGCGGTCGGATCCGGCCGGAGAGGGGATTTCCTCTAGGGGTCCGAAGCATCCGCACCATCCGAACCATTCCAGGAGCTCACGATGGCCGATCTGGCCTTCGTCGTCACCACACTCGCGGTCTTCGCGCTGGTGGCCCTCGTCGCCAAGGGGGTGACGAAGCTGTGACCGCCGAGAACGTCGTCGGCCTGATCGTGGCCGTCGCCCTGCTGGGCTATCTCGTCCTCGCCCTGATCTTCCCGGAGAGGTTCTGAGCCCCGCCATGAGTCCCGTACTCGCCGGTGTGCTCCAGCTGCTCGCCCTGATGGGCGCACTGGCACTGGCCTACATACCCCTCGGCTCCTACATGGCCCGGGTCTACACCACCGAGCGGCACTGGCGTGTCGAGCGGTGGATCTACCGGGGCATCGGTGCCGACCCCGGCGCGCGGATGCGCTGGCCCGCCTATCTGCGCGCGGTCCTCGCCTTCTCCGCGGCCGGTGTGCTGTTCCTGTACCTGCTCCAGCGGATCCAGGGGGTGCTGCCGCTCTCCCTCGGCTTCCGCTCCGTCGAGCCCGCGCAGGCGTTCGACACCGCGGCGTCCTTCGTCACCAACACCAACTGGCAGTCGTACGCCGGTGAGCAGACGATGGGGCACGTGGTGCAGACCGCGGGCCTGGCCGTGCAGAACTTCGTGTCGGCCGCGGTCGGCATCGCCGTGGCCATCGCCCTGGTCCGCGGCTTCTCCCGGTCCCGCACCGGTGAGCTGGGCAACTTCTGGGTGGACCTGGTGCGCGGCACCGTGCGCATCCTCGTGCCGATCGCCGCGCTCGCCGCGGTCGTGCTGGTGGCGTGCGGCGCGATCCAGAACTTCTCCGGGATCCACGAGGTCGGTCAGTTTTTCAATGGACACAGCATGGGCGGCTCGCAGCAGTGGAACGGCGGCGCGGTCGCCTCGCAGGAGGCCATCAAGGAGCTGGGCACCAACGGCGGCGGCTACTTCAACGCCAACAGCGCCCACCCCTTCGAGAACCCCACGCCGTTCACCAACCTGTTCGAGATCTTCCTGATCCTGGTCATCCCGTTCTCGCTGACCCGCACCTTCGGCCTGATGGTCGGCTCGGTGCGCCAGGGCTACGCGATCCTGGCGGCCATGGCCACCATCTGGATCGGCTTCACGGCCCTGATGATGTGGACCGAGTTCGCCCACCACGAGGGCGCCCTGCAACTCGCGGGCGGCGCCATGGAGGGCAAGGAGACCCGCTTCGGTGTGGGCGCCTCCTCGATCTTCGCGGTGGCCACCACCCTCACCTCGACCGGCGCGGTGGACTCCTTCCACTCCTCCTTCACCGGACTGGGCGGCGGCATCACCCTGCTCGGGATGATGCTCGGCGAGATCGCGCCCGGCGGCACCGGATCCGGCCTCTACGGCATGCTGATCATGGCTGTGATCGCGGTGTTCATCGCGGGCCTCATGGTCGGCCGCACCCCCGAGTACCTGGGCCGGAAGATCGGCGCCCGCGAGATCAAGCTCGCCGCCTGCTACATCCTGGTCACCCCGACGCTCGTCCTGGTGTTCACCGCGCTGTCCATGGCGCTGCCGACCCCGCCGCACTCGATGCTCAACCCGGGCGCGCACGGCTTCTCCGAGGTCCTGTACGCCTTCACCTCGGCGGCCAACAACAACGGCTCGGCCTTCGCCGGTCTGAACGCGAACACGGACTGGTTCAACGTCACCACCGGACTGGCCATGCTGCTCGGCCGCTTCCTGCCGATGGTGTTCGTCCTGGCGCTGGCCGGGTCGCTGGCCGAGCAGCGGCCGGTGCCGGTCACCGCGGGCACCCTGCGCACCGAGAAGCCGCTGTTCGCCGGGCTGCTCGTGGGCGCGATCCTCATCATCACCGGGCTGACCTACTTTCCGGCCCTGGCGCTGGGCCCGCTCGCCGAAGGGCTGGCGTGATGACCCCCCGTATCGAGAGCCGCACCGACAGCCGTACCGGTACGGACAGCCGTACCGACAGCCGTTCCGAGAGCCAAGAGGACGCCATGTCCAGCGTCACCCCCGCCCGTGCGCCGCACCCCGATCTGCCCACCGGGCACTCCCCGGACCGGGGCCGGGTCGGCGCGGGCCTGTTCGACCCGGCGCAGCTGCTCAGGTCGCTGCCGGACGCCTTCCGCAAGCTCGACCCGCGGGTGCAGGTCAAGTCGCCCGTGATGTTCGTGGTCTGGGTCGGCTCGGTGCTGACCACCGCCTTCTCCTGCGTCCACCCGGGCGACTGGTTCGGCTGGACCATCAGCGTCTGGCTGTGGCTGACCGTGGTCTTCGCCAATCTCGCCGAGGCCGTCGCCGAGGGCCGCGGCAAGGCCCAGGCCGACACGTTGCGCCGGGCCAAGTCCGACACCGTGGCCCGGCGGCTGGCCGCCGACGGCACCGAGGAGCAGGTCGCCGGGACCGCCCTCGCCATCGGCGACCGGGTGGTCTGCGAGGCCGGTGACATCATCCCCGGGGACGGCGACGTCGTCGAGGGCGTGGCGAGCGTCGACGAGTCCGCGATCACCGGCGAGTCCGCGCCGGTCATCCGGGAGTCCGGCGGCGACCGGTCCGCGGTGACCGGCGGGACCAAGGTGCTCTCCGACCGGATCGTCGTACGGATCACCACCCGGCCGGGGGAGACCTTCATCGACCGGATGATCGGCCTGGTCGAGGGCGCCGCACGGCAGCGGACGCCCAACGAGATCGCGCTGAACATCCTGCTGGCCTCGCTCACCATCGTGTTCCTGCTGGCCTGCGCCACCCTGCCGCCCTTCGCTCACTACGCGGGCACCCAGCTGACGCTCGTGGTGCTGGTCGCGCTCCTGGTCTGCCTGATCCCGACCACGATCGGCGCGCTGCTGTCGGCCATCGGTATCGCGGGCATGGACCGGCTGGTGCAGCGCAATGTGCTGGCCATGTCCGGCCGGGCGGTCGAGGCCGCGGGCGACGTCTCCACGCTGCTGCTGGACAAGACCGGCACCATCACCCTGGGCAACCGGCAGGCGGCCGCCTTCGTGCCGGTGCGCGGCACCACCGAGGCCGAACTCGCCGACGCCGCCCAGCTCTCCTCGCTGGCCGACGAGACGCCCGAGGGCCGCTCCGTCGTCGTCCTGGCCAAGGAGCGGTACGGGCTCAGGGAGCGCCACCAGGGCGAACTGGCCGGCGCCGAGTGGGTCGCGTTCACCGCGCAGACCCGGATGTCCGGGGTGGACGTCGACGGCCGCAGCGTCCGCAAGGGCGCGGCCGGCTCGGTCGCCGCCTGGGTCACCGGGCGCGGCGGCACCGTGGCCGAGGACGCCGACACGATCGTCGCGGGCATCTCCGAGGCGGGCGGCACCCCGCTGCTGGTCGCCGTCGAGGACGGGCGCGGGGCCCGGGTGCTGGGCGTCGTCCACCTCAAGGACGTCGTCAAGGACGGCATGCGGGAACGATTCTCCGAGCTGCGCCGCATGGGCATCAGGACCGTCATGATCACCGGCGACAACCCGCTGACCGCCAAGGCGATCGCCGAGGAGGCGGGCGTCGACGACTTCCTCGCCGAGGCCACCCCCGAGGACAAGATGGCCCTCATCAAGCGGGAGCAGGCGGGCGGCAAGCTGGTCGCGATGACCGGCGACGGCACCAACGACGCACCGGCCCTCGCCCAGGCGGACGTCGGTGTGGCGATGAACACCGGCACGTCGGCCGCCAAGGAGGCCGGCAACATGGTCGACCTCGACTCCAACCCGACCAAGCTCATCGAGATCGTGGAGATCGGCAAGCAGCTCCTGATCACCCGGGGCGCGCTCACCACCTTCTCCATCGCCAACGACGTGGCGAAGTACTTCGCGATCATCCCGGCGCTGTTCGCCGCGGTCTACCCGGGCCTGGACAAGCTCAACGTCATGCAGCTGTCCTCGCCCAGCTCGGCGATCCTGTCCGCCGTCGTCTTCAACGCGCTGATCATCGTCGCGCTGGTGCCGCTCGCCCTCAAGGGCGTGCGCTACCGGCCGATGAGCGCCGACCGGATGCTCCGCCGCAACCTCGGCCTCTACGGCATCGGCGGGCTGATCGCCCCCTTCATCGGCATCAAGCTGATCGACCTGGTCCTGTCCCTCATTCCCGGAATCGGCTGACGGCCATGAACAACACCCTCCCGAACACCGCCCGGCTGCTGGGCGCGGGCCTGCGCGCGCTGCTCGTGCTGACGCTGGTCACCGGCGTCCTCTATCCGCTCCTGGTCACCGGCATCGCCCAGGGCCTGTTCCCGGGCAAGGCCAACGGCTCCGAGGTCAGCTCGGACGGCAGGGTCGTCGGCTCCGCCCTCATCGGCCAGTCCTACGACCTCCCGCTCAAGAAGGGGCAGCGGACACCGGCCCCCGACCTGAAGTGGTTCCAGGGCCGGCCCGCCAACGGGCTGGCCACCAACACCCTGAACACCCGCTACAAGCTGCTGGTGTCCGGCGCCACCAACCTCGCCGCCGACAACAAGACCCTCGTCGACCAGGTACGGGAGGCCCAGGCGGCCGTCGTCAAGGACAACTCGGTGCCCGGCCACCCCCTCTCGCCCGCCGAGGTCCCGGCCGACGCGGTCACCTCCTCCGGCTCCGGTCTCGACCCCGACATCTCCCCGCAGTACGCCCGGATCCAGGTGTACCGGGTCGCCGAGCGCAACGGACTGCCGCCCGCCCGGGTGCAGCGGCTGGTCGCGGACCACACCGAGGGCCGCACCCTGGGCTTCATGGGCGAACCCCGGGTGAACGTCCTCGAACTCAACATCGCCCTCTCCCAGCTGGTGGCGCGGCACTGAACGACCGGCGGGGGCCGGGTGCGCCGCCCCCGCCCGTCCCGCACCCGGGTTCCGCTCCTCGGACTCGGGTGCGTCGGCCGGTCGCGAGCGGGGGAAGATGGAGATCGCGAGTGGACACAGGGCCGTCGGACACCGGAACGCCTGGACCCCAGGTCACCGGACAGCGAGTGCAGCGAGTACACCGAATTCGAGGAGTGGCAGTCATGCAGCAGGAACGAGCGGGCGCACCGGGCGGGCCGGCCTCACCGGACGACCTGATCGACGTGGCCCGCCTGGTGACCGCGTACTACGCGCTGCACCCGGACCCGGCCGAGCCGGGCCAGCGGGTGGCGTTCGGCACCTCGGGACACCGCGGCTCCTCCCTCGCGGCGGCCTTCAACGAGGACCACATCGCCGCGACCAGCCAGGCGATCTGCGAGTACCGCGCGGCCCAGGGCACGGACGGCCCGCTCTTCCTGGGCGCCGACACCCACGCCCTGTCCGAGCCCGCCCGGGTCACCGCCCTGGAGGTGTTCGCGGCAGGCGGCGTCACCGTGCTCATCGACGCGGCCGACGGCTACACCCCCACCCCGGCCGTCTCGCACGCCATCCTCACCCACAACCGCGGCCGCTCCTCGGGCCTCGCGGACGGCGTCGTCGTCACCCCCTCGCACAACCCGCCCGCCGACGGCGGCTTCAAGTACAACCCGCCCAGCGGCGGCCCGGCCGGCTCCGAGGCCACCTCCTGGATCCAGGACCGCGCCAACGAGATCATCGCGGGCGGCCTGAAGGACGTACGGCGCATCCCGTACACCCGGGCGCTCGCCGCGGAGACCACCGGCCGCCACGACTTCCTCGGCGCCTATGTCTCGGACCTGCCGAGCGTGCTGGACCTGGACGCGATCCGCGGCGCGGGGGTGCGCATCGGCGCCGACCCGCTGGGCGGCGCCTCGGTGGCGTACTGGGGGCGGATCGCCGAGCAGCACCGGCTCGACCTGACCGTGGTCAATCCGCTCACCGACCCCACCTGGCGCTTCATGACGCTGGACTGGGACGGCAGGATCCGCATGGACTGCTCCTCGCCGTACGCCATGGCCTCGCTCATCGGGCAGCGCGACCGGTTCCAGATCGCCACCGGCAACGACGCCGACGCCGACCGGCACGGCATCGTCACCCCGGACGCCGGTCTGATGAACCCCAACCACTACCTGGCCACGGCCATCTCCTACCTCTACGCCCACCGCACCGAGTGGCCGTCGGCGGCGGGGGTGGGCAAGACGCTGGTCTCCTCCGGCATGATCGACCGGGTCGCCGCCGATCTGGGCCGGCCCCTGGTGGAGGTGCCCGTCGGCTTCAAGTGGTTCGTGGACGGACTGGCCGACGGCTCGCTCGGCTTCGGCGGCGAGGAGTCGGCCGGGGCGTCCTTCCTGCGCCGCGACGGCTCGGTGTGGACCACCGACAAGGACGGCATCATCCTGGCCCTGCTCGCCTCCGAGATCACCGCCGTCACCGGCAGGACGCCCTCCCAGCACTACACCGCCCTCACCGAGCGCTTCGGCGAGCCCGCCTACGCCCGGATCGACGCACCGGCGAGCCGCGAGGAGAAGGCACGCCTGGCCAAGCTGTCCCCGGCCCAGGTCAGCGCCGACACCCTCGCGGGCGAGCCGGTCACCGCCGTGCTCACCGAGGCGCCCGGCAACGGCGCCGCCATCGGCGGCATCAAGGTGGCCACCGAGAACGCCTGGTTCGCGGCCCGCCCGTCCGGCACCGAGGACGTCTACAAGATCTACGCGGAGTCCTTCCGGGGCGCCGAGCACCTCGGCCGGGTCCAGGACGAGGCCAAGCAGGTGGTCCTGGCGGCGCTCGGCGGCTGAACCGCGCCGCGTCCCCGGCCGGTGCCCCGCGGGTGCGGGCGCCGGCCGGGAGCGGACCCGGCCCGCCCGTGATCATCTACAGTGCTGTAGAAGATCATCACGGGTCCCGCAGGCGACCCCTGCGCGAAGGAGCGACGGCGTCAGATGCCGCAGCAGCACCCCCGGGAGACCGTCACCGCACCGGACACCGCCCGCACCCGGCTGGCACACCGCTGCCGCGACCTCACCGAGGCCCGGTGGTTCGCCCTCGCGGTCTTCGCCGTCATCCTCCTCAACGCCGCCCTGCTGGGCGTCGAGACCTACCCCGGACTCGCCGCCCGCCGGCACCACGGGTTACGCCTGGCCGAACACGCCTGCCTGGCCGTGTTCACCGCCGAGATCCTGCTGCGCCTGGCCGCCCACGCCGACCGGCCGCGGCACTTCCTCAAGGACCCGTGGAACCTCTTCGACCTCGCCGTGGTGCTCTGTGCCTTCCTGCCCCTGGTCCGCGAGAACGCCACCGTGCTGCGGCTGCTGCGCCTGGCCCGCGTGCTGCGCACCGCCCGCTTCCTGCCCCAACTGCGCGTCGTGCTCGTCGCGGTGGCCCGCAGCCTGCCCGGCACCCTCAGCTTCCTGCTCGTCGGCACCCTCTTGCTGTACGTCTACGCCATGGTCGGCTGGGTCTTCTTCGGCCATGCCGACCCGCAGCACTACGGCTCCATCGGCCGCGCCGTCCTCACCCTCTTCCTGCTGATGACCCTGGACGGCATCGGCGACGCGGTGCACGCCGGTCTTGAGGTGTCGCGCTGGAGCCTGCTCTACTACGCCTCCTATGTGCTGCTGGCCTCCTTCGTCCTGGTCAACGTCCTCATCGGCGTGGTCCTGACCTCCCTGGACGAGGCCCGGGAGATGGAACGGGACGACCCGCCCGCGCCCCCGCCCACACCCCCGCGCGTTCCCGCGCCCGCCGAGGACCACCGCGACCTGCTGGAACGGATCGGCGCGGCCCGGCGCGCCCTGGACGACCTGGAGCGCGGACTCACCGCGGCCCCGCCCGGTCCCGCCGCCCGACCGGATCTTGACCGTACGTTTTCTTGAACGGTTCGTCTTTGCGGCGGTAGGTTCTGCGCCATGACGGCAGCCCGGCCTCCGACCACCGCCGAGGAGCTGCGCGGTGCCGGCCTGCGTGTGACGGCCGCCCGCGTCGCCCTCCTGGAGACCGTGCGCGCCGGTGACCACCTCGCGGCGGAGGCCGCCGCCGCCGGGGTGCGCGCCCGCGTCGGCCACATCTCCCTCCAGGCCGTGTACGAGGCGCTGCACGCCCTCACCGCGGCCGGACTGATACGCCGTATCGCCCCCGCCGGAGGCCCGGCCCGCTACGAGGGCCGCGTCGGGGACAACCACCACCACGCCGTGTGCCGCTCGTGCGGTGCCGTCGCCGACGTGGACTGCGCGACGGGACGCGCGCCCTGTCTCACCGCGTCCGCGGGCCACGGCTTCACCGTCGACGAGGCCGAGGTCGTCTACTGGGGCCGCTGCCCGGCCTGTTCCGGCGTGCCCCGCACCTGAGCACCGTGATCCGCCAGCCCGGAAGGATTTCCATGTCCGAGAACCACGAGGCCATCGTCACCGATCCGAAGACTCAGGACACCGGTGACGGCTGCCCGGTCGCGCACGGGCGCGCCCCGCACCCCACGCAGGGCGGCGGAAACCGCCAGTGGTGGCCGGAGCGGCTCAACCTGAGGATCCTCGCCAAGAACCCCGACGTGGCCAACCCGCTCGGCGCGGACTTCGACTACGCCGAGGCGTTCGCCGGCCTCGACCTGGCGGCCGTCAAACGCGACCTCGCCGAGGTGCTCACCACCTCCCAGGACTGGTGGCCCGCCGACTTCGGGCACTACGGCCCGCTGATCATCCGGATGGCCTGGCACAGCGCGGGCACCTACCGCATCAGCGACGGCCGCGGCGGCGCGGGCGCCGGGCAGCAGCGCTTCGCCCCGCTCAACAGCTGGCCGGACAACGCCAACCTCGACAAGGCCCGCCGCCTGCTGTGGCCGGTCAAGAAGAAGTACGGCCGCAACCTCTCCTGGGCCGACCTGCTGATCCTTGCCGGGAACGTCGCCCTGGAGACCATGGGCTTCGAGACGTTCGGCTACGCGGGCGGCCGCGCGGACGTCTGGGAGGCCGAGGAGGACGTCTACTGGGGCCCCGAGACCACCTGGCTCGGCGACCGGCGCTACACCGGCGACCGTGAGCTGGAGAACCCGCTCGGCGCCGTGCAGATGGGACTCATCTACGTCAACCCCGAGGGCCCGAACGGCAATCCGGACCCGATCGCCGCGGCCCGCGACATCCGCGAGACCTTCCGCCGGATGGCGATGAACGACGAGGAGACCGTCGCGCTCATCGCGGGCGGCCACACCTTCGGCAAGACGCACGGCGCGGGACCGGCCCACCACGTCGGACCCGACCCGGAGGCCGCCGGCCTGGAGGACCAGGGCCTCGGCTGGAAGAACGCCTTCGGCACCGGCAAGGGCGGCGACGCCATCACCAGCGGTCTGGAGGTGACCTGGACGGCCACCCCGACGACCTGGGACAACACCTTCTTCGAGACCCTGTTCGGCTACGAGTGGGAGCTGTTCGAGTCCCCGGCGGGCGCCCAGCAGTGGCGGCCGAAGGACGGCGCGGGCGCCGGTACGGTCCCCGACGCGCACGACCCGTCCAGGCGGCACGCCCCCACCATGCTGACCACCGACCTCTCGCTCCGCTTCGACCCGGTCTACGAGCCGATCTCGCGGCGCTTCCTGGAGCATCCCGACGAGTTCGCCGACGCCTTCGCGCGGGCCTGGTTCAAGCTGACCCACCGCGACATGGGCCCGGTCTCCCGCTACCTCGGTCCCGAGGTGCCCACCGAGGTTCTGCTCTGGCAGGACCCGCTGCCCGAGCGGACGTACGCGCTCCTGGACGCCGAGGACGTCGCCGCCCTCAAGGCGCAGATCACCGGGACCGGCCTGCCGGTGTCCGAACTGGTCTTCACCGCCTGGGCGTCGGCCTCGTCCTTCCGCGGCAGCGACAAGCGCGGCGGCGCCGACGGCGCCCGTATCCGGCTGGAGCCGCAGCGCGGCTGGGAGGCCAACGACCCCGACCGCCTGGCGGCCGTGCTGCGCGCCCTGGAGGGCGTCCAGGAGTCCTTCAACGCCGGGCGGAGCGACGGCAAGGGCGTCTCGCTGGCCGACCTGATCGTCCTGGCCGGCGGCGTGGGCGTCGAACGGGCCGCCGCGCAGGCCGGGTTCGAGATCGAGGTCCCCTTCACCCCCGGCCGGGTGGACGCCGCGCAGGAGCAGACGGACGTCGAGTCGTTCGCCGCTCTGGAACCGGCCGCCGACGGCTTCCGCAACCACCTCGGCAAGGGAAACCGGCTGCCCGCCGAGTACCTGCTGATCGACCGGGCCAACCTGCTGACGCTCAGCGCGCCCGAGATGACCGTCCTGGTCGGCGGGCTGCGGGTGCTGGGCGCCAACCACCAGCGGTCGCCGCTCGGCGTCCTCACCGCCACGCCCGGCGTCCTCACCAACGACTTCTTCGTCAACCTGCTCGACCTCGGCACGCAGTGGCGGGCGGTCTCCGCCGACGCGGGCACCTTCGAGGGCTACGACCCGGCCACCGGCGAGATCAGGTGGACCGGCAGCCGCGCCGACCTGGTCTTCGGCTCCCACTCCGAGCTGCGCGCAGTGGCCGAGGTGTACGCGAGCGACGACGCGAAGGAGAAGTTCGTGACCGACTTCGTCGCGGCCTGGACCAAGGTCATGAACCTGGACCGGTTCGACCTGTCCTGACCGCCCGCACCTCCGGGCCGGCCCGCCGCGGCCGGCCCGGACGCACGCTCACGCCCTGGCAGGGGCGGCGGCGCCCGCCTCCTTCACCAGGCGGTCACCGACGGACAGGGTCTCCCACAGCGCCTTGTCGACACGGAATCTTCCGGTCCCGCCGCCGGACAGGCGCACCTCCACGTAGTGGTAGAGACCGGAACCGTCGGTCGACCGCCGGGTCTTGTCCGCCACGACGCCGTCCCAGGCGTCCTCTTCCTGTACCTTGCGCGACTTGACCATGGGCGCACTGTAGGCGCGGCGGGCGCCGGGCGCGAGGTGCGCGGCCCTCAGTCCCGAGGCCCGTCGAGGACCTTCCGGGCGACCCGCGCCGCCGCCTCGCTCTCGGCCGCCGCGGGCGACAGCTCGCTCAGGGTGTCGAGGTCGGTGTCCTCGCGCAGCTCGTCCTCCCAGGTGGCGGCGAGCCGGTCCCGCTCCTCCCGGGGCAGCCCCCGCACCTGCTCCCGGTGGCGCGGATCGAGGGCGATCAGGAACCGTTCGACGGTGTCGATGGCCATCTGCTCCTCCTCGGGGCACGGCCCCACCGGTCAGCGGCGGGCGAGCCGCCGCTCTCCGCCGGCGCCGGGGCGGTAGGGCAGGTCGTAGTGCTGGAAGATCGCGGCCTCCTGCTCGGCGGGCAGGACGTCGTCGGTGCCGATGGAGGGGGCCTTCTTGACCAGCCCCTTGGGCTGGGCCACCTTCAGGTAGTCGGGCCCCACGACCGCGTCGTCGACCGGGACGAAGAACAGGCGCTGCCGGGTGGGCAGCCCCGCGCGGACGGTCACCATGGCCGGTTCGTCGGTGCTGGTGTCCACATAGACCGCTTCCAGCGCGCCGATCTTGTGACCCTCCTGGTCGACCACGTCGTGGTTGCGCCATTCGCGGAGGTCCGCTGAACGAATCATGTCTGCTCCCTGCCGTCGTACCGATGAGTGACCCGGCGCTCCGGGCCATAAACGCTCCGGGCCATAAACACGACTGGCGCGAACACGGCACCCGTAAACACGGCGGCGCCCGCCCGGCCCCCGGGAAGACCGGGGACCGGACGGGCGCGGGGCGGCGCGCTCAGCCGATCAGCCACCGCTGGAGCGGTGAGTCCGCCGCGGGACGCTGTGTCACCGCGGCGCCGTCGGCCGTCGAACCGGCGGTCAGCAGCAGCCCGCTGCGCACCGAGGCCACGGTGGAGGTGCCGTCCGCCGCGGCACCGACCGTCCAGCGCTGGTTGGTGCCGCCGGTGCAGGTCCACTGGATCACCCGGGCGCCCGACGCGGTGGAACCGCTCTCCACGTCGGCGCAGAGCCCCGAGGTGAGGTTGACCAGCTCGTAGGAGCCGTCGTCCTGCCGGGTGAACCGCCACTTCTGGTGGTCGCCGCCGTTCGGCGTCCAGATGCCGAGCGCGGTGCCCGCGCTGGTGCTGCGGCCGGGGCTCTCCAGCACCTTCCCGCCCGTGGTGGTGAGGGTGTGGACGCCCTCCAGCGGCGCCGGGGCCGCCCCGGTCGGCGTGAGCGTCAGCGTCTGCTCGGCCCCGGTGCGCGTGCCGCCGACCCCGCCGCCGGCGGTCCAGAAGCGGGCCGGGGTGGTCTCGGCGGGCCGCGCCGACTCGCCCGACAGACCGACCACCAGACCGCTGTAGCGGTTGACCAGCCGGTACGTGCCGTTCGCCCGGCCGTCCGCCGAGGTGCCGGGCACGACCCACCACTGCTGCCCCACGGTGGCGCCGCCCGGTCCCGCCGGAGTGACGGTGGGCCGGGTGCCCCAGGCGCGCTGGGCGGTGGCGGAGGAGTCCACGCCCAGCAGGCCGCCGGTGGAGGCGTTGGCGACGCGGTACGAGCCGTCGCCGTTGCCGGTGAAGATCCACGACTGGAGGGCGGAGCCGTTCGCGCTCGCCTCGGAGGTGGCCGCCGAGCCCCCGGCCACCTGGGCGAGGACCCGGCCGCCACCGCTGGAGACGCGGTAGGCGCGGCTCGTGTCCAGGGGAGCGGCCGGTGCCGAGGAGCCGATGGTGACGTTCACGTACTCGCCGGACGAGCCGCCCGAGCAGCCGAAGGAGCAGTAGGAGCGGAACGACTTGCCGACCACCGCCGAGCTGGTCCGGTTCGCCGGGTCCAGGAACCAGCGGTACCAGGAGGCGGTGGTGTGCCCGCCGGTGTCACCGATCAGCCGCCACTTCTGCGAGGCCAGGTCGTCGGTGGCGTAGAACTGCTGCGGCGCGCTGCCGCTCTGGTCGACCGCCTGGGGCTCTCCGATGTACAGCCCCAGATAGGCGTTGTAGGTGATGTCCATGACGAACAGGGGCGAGGTCGGGGGCGTGGTGCCCGCCGCCACCTGCTGGGCGACCGTGCCGGTGCGCGTCGGGTCGTACTCCTTGTCCGCCGGGGTGTAGCCCGCGGGGTGTGCGGAGTCGACCGGCACCATGTTGCTCTCCCGGCCGCCCGTGCCGGGCTGGGACCAGGCGCCGTCGTACCACTTCTGCCACGAGCCCGGCGCCATCTTGGAGGCGATCGGCGCGCGGGCGACATGCGCGTGGAACGCCTTCCAGCTGCCGCCCTTGTCCACGATCCGCGAGCCGTAGAAGACGTAGAAGTAGCCGGAGGCGGTGTCCGCGAACAGGCGCGGGTCGCCGTCGCCGTAGTCGAAGGTCTGCTGTGGGAAGGCCGCCGTGTCACCGCGCTTCGTGCTGTACGGCGAGGTGATCACATGGTCCTTGACGGTCCAGGTCCGGCCCTGGTCCTTGGAGACGGCGTAGTCGATCGCGTCGTAGTGCAGGCCGTCGCCGAAGGGCTGCGGGGTGAACTCGTTGTGGACCAGCCCGTACCAGTCGCCGGTGTCCGGGTCGACCCACACACCCGCCAGGTCGCAGTAGTTCTTCTGCGCGTAGCTCGAACCGGAGGGCGCGTAGCTCGACTCCCGGCCGGTGGGGCTGTTGTTGCAGCGCCAGGTGGTGTCGTTGTTGCGGTCGCGGGACTCGGCCGGGTCCACCGCGTCGCTCAGGGCGCCGTCGCGGGTGGCGCTGTCCAGGTCCTTGCCGGTGAAGAAGGTCCACGCGCGGCTGTCGTTCGCGCCGTACAGGGAGTGGGCCTGCTGGAAGTGGAACGTGCCGTCCTTGTCGAGGTACGGGGCGGCCGGGGTGTCGTCCGGGTGGGTCCAGGAGCCTTTCGCGCCGACGGTGACGGTGTAGGAGGGGGCGGCGGCACCGGCCGCCGGTGCCTTCGGTGCGGCGAGGGCGCTGCCGCCGGTGACGGCCGTCGCCGCGGCGAGGACCGCGGCGAGCAGTGCTCCGGCCAGTCTCTTGCGGTGAGTGGACACAGGTTCTCCTTCTCGGGAGGGGGCCGGCGCGCGGTGCGCCGGCCCCTGGGTGTGGTTCCTGTGCGGTGCGGCGGACCGGTGTCGATGCCGGTCCGGTCGGTGGCCCCCCTGTGCGGTACGCGGTCAGTCGAAGGTCTCGACGTACTCCTCGGCCGGTCCGAGCACGGGACCGTCCAGCAGGGCGAGACGGTCGCCGAAGCGCTCCAGCTCCAGCACGGTGAGGGTGTTCTCCCCGGCCCTCAGCAGCGGAGCGGGCAGATAGAGCGTGGTCTGCGGGCCGGTCTCCCAGTAGCGGCCCAGCAGGGTGTCGCCGACCCAGACGAAGCCCTTGCCGAAGCCCGGCAGGGCCAGGAAGGTGTCGGCCGGCTCGGTCACGGTGAGCCGGGCGGTGGCGAATCCGGCCCGGTCCTCGCCGGACGCCGCCGCGAGCGCCCGGCCGGTCTCCGGCCGCCCCCACTCGTCCAGCGGCAGCCGGCGCATGGTCCAGCCGTGGACCAGCCGCCGCTCCACCCGGACCCCGCCCAGGATGCCCTTGCCCTGGCCGAGCAGCGGCCCGTAGTTGATCCGGCCCTGGTTCTCCACCAGCAGTTCGAGACGCACCCGGGCCCCGGCGCCGGGCACCGTGAAGGAGGCCGTCTCGCGGTCCAGCACGGCCACGGGGGCGCCGTCCACGAACACCTGGGCGCGGTCGTGCAGCCCGGTGACGGTCAGCTCCTGGGGACCCGGCGGCAGCAGCGGCTCGGCCGAGTACAGCACCAGGCCGGACGCCTGGCCCAGCTCCTCGAAGCTCAGCGGCAGCGGGGCGCGCACCGGCTCGGCCACCGCCCGCAGCGCGCTCAGCAGACCGGGGTGCCGGGTGACCTCCAGGGTGCGCGGCGCGAGCAGCGGGGCGTCGGCGGGCGGGTCGGGAAGCTCCCGGGCCGCACCGGCGCCGGGCGCGGCCAGCTTCTCCCGCAGGGCGTGGAACTTCGGGGTGAGCGCGCCGTGTTCGGCGATGGGCGCGTCCGAGTCGTAGCTCGTGACCGTCGGCTGGAGGCGCTCGCCGTCGTGGTTGGCACCGGCCCAGAGCCCGAAGTTCGTGCCGCCGTGCGCCATGTACAGGCTCACCGAGCCACCGGCGTCGAGGATGCGGCCCACGTCCTCGGCCGCGCTGACGGCGGACCGCACATGGTGCTTCTCGCCCCAGTGGTCGAACCAGCCGTTCCAGAACTCGGCGCAGACGAACGGCTCGTCGGCGCGCCGCGAGCGCAGCAGGGCCGCCGCCTCGTCCGGACGCGAGCCGAACGTCGCCGCCGCCAGCTCGCCGGGCACGCTGCCGCCGTCCTGCATCAGCGCCGTCGGCCCGTCCGCCGTGTACAGCAGCTCGGTGATCCCGCGCGCCACCAGGGCATCGCGCACCCAGCGCAGATAGTCCTGGTCGTCGCCGTAACTGCCGTACTCGTTCTCGATCTGCACCGCGACGACCGGTCCGCCGCGGCCCGCCTGGAGTGCGGCGACGCGCGGGATCAGCTCGTCGAACCAGCGGGCGACGGCGTCCAGGAAGGGCCCGTGGCAGGTGCGCAGCAGCATGCCCGGGGTACCGGTCAGCCAGGCCGGGAGACCGCCGTTGTCCCATTCGGCGCAGATGTACGGACCCGGGCGCACGATGACGTCGAGTCCCGCCTCCTGCGCCAGGGCCGCGAAGCGCGGCAGGTCCCGCCAGCCGTCGAACCCGGCCTCGCCCGGCACGCGTTCGTGGAAGTTCCACGGGACGTAGGTGTCCACGGTGTTGAGACCGAGCGCGGCGAGCCGGTGCAGCCGGTCGGCCCACTGGGCGGGGTGGACGCGGAAGTAGTGCAGCGAGCCGGCCAGGACGCGGTGCGGGCGGCCCGCCCGCAGCAGGGTGCCGTCCGCGTGGGTGAGCAGGGGCGGGGCCGCCTCCGGTGCGGCGGCGGTGTCCGCGGACTGCGGTGCTGAGGTGGTCACTTGACGGCTCCGGCGGTCATGCCCGCGCGCCAGAACCGCTGGAGCGCGAGGAAGGCGATCAGAAGCGGGACGACGGACACCAGCGAGCCGATGACGACCAGCGGGGGCGGCACCGCGACATGGCTGGCGTTCCAGCCGACCAGGCCGACCGTGACCGGCTGAAGCCGGTCGTCGCCGAGCACCATCGCGGGCAGCAGGTAGTTGTTCCAGATCTCCACGAACTGGAACAGGAAGATCGTCACCAGCGCGGGCAGCATCATCCGCACCCCGATGGTACGGAAGATGCGGAACTCGCCCGCGCCGTCCAGCCGTCCGGCCTCCAGCACCTCGTCGGGCACCGTCTGCGCGGCGAACACCCGGGAGAGGTAGACGCCGAACGGGCTGACCACGCTGGGCAGCAGCACGGCCAGCGGGTTGTCGATCAGATGCACCCCGGAGAACATCAGGTACAGCGGCAGCGTGAACAGCACCTTGGGCACCAGCACGGCCGCCAGGACCGCGCCGAACACCGCGCCGCGCCCGGGGAAGTCGTACTTGGCGAGCGCGTACCCGGCCAGCGCCGAGAAGGCGGTGCCGAGCAGGGCGCCGACCCCGCAGTACAGCACGCTGTTGAGCATCCAGCGCCAGAAGATGCCGCCGTCCTGGGAGCTGAGCCGGGAGAGGTTGCCGAACAGTCCGAAGCCGTCGAACCACAGGCCGTTGCCGGAGAACTGGTCGCCGAACGGCTTGGTCGCCGAGACCAGCAGCCACCACAGCGGGAAGAGGAAGTAGAAGGCGGACAGCCCCAGCAGCGCCATGACGGTGACGCGGCTCGCCGGGCGGCTCTCCCGGCGCGAGCGGACCAGGGCGGGCCGGGTGCTCAGCGCGCTCATGCCTGCTCCTCCCCGCGGTGGGTCAGCTTGAAGAACACGAAGGACACGACACCCACCAGGAGGGCCAGGAGGACGGACTGCGCGGCGGCGTACGGGTAGTTGCCCGCCGCGACCGCGTTCTGCGCGGACATGATCGGGGTGAACGTCGAGGAGATCGAGCCGTCGGAGACGGGCTGGAGCACGGTCGGCTCGTTGTAGAGCTGCGCCGAGCCGATGATGGAGAACACGGCGGTGAGGACCAGCGCGCCGCGCACCGCCGGGATCTTGATGCTCCAGGCGATCCGCAGGGCCGAGGCGCCGTCCATCCGGGCGGCCTCCAGCACCTCCGCGGGGATCGACTGGAGCGCCGCGTAGATGATGATCATGTTGTACCCGGCCCAGCTCCAGGTGACGATGTTCGCCACCGACCACAGCACCACCTCGCTGTGGAAGAACGGGATCGAGAAGCCGACCGGGTGCAGCAGCCGGTTGATCGGGCTGGACTGCGAGGAGTACATGAACGACCAGACCAGCGCGGCGCTCACACCGGGGATGGCGTACGGCAGGAAGCTGGAGAGCCGGAAGAAGCCCTTGCCGCGCGCGGAGCGGGAGTCGATCAGCAGCGCGAGGGCCAGGGCCGTGCCGAGCATCACGGGGACCTGGACCAGGCCGAACAGCGCGACCCGGCCGAGCGAGGACAGGAAGGCGCCGTCGCCGAACGCCCTGCTGTAGTTGCCGAGCGGGTCGAAGACCTTGGTCGGGGCGGTCAGGCCGAGGCCGGAGCGGTGCACGGTGAACAGGCTGCTGACCGCCGCGTAGACGATCGGCGCCACGTACATCGCGGTGAACAGGACCAGGAAGGGGGCGCAGAAGAGCAGGGGCCGCAGGCGGCGTGAGCGGGCCGGCCGCGCGGGCGCGGCGGCGGGCGCCGGCCGGGCGGCGCCGGCGGTGCGCCGGCCACCGCCGACGGCCGGCGTCGCGGGAGCCCCGTCGATCACGGACTCGTTCACTCGGCGACCTTCAGGCCCTGCTTCTTCATCTCCGACACGGTCTTGTCCTGCGCGCCGCTGAGCGCGCCCGCGATCGTGCCCTTGCCCGCCCATGCCTTGCCGAGGCCGTCGTCGAGGTCGGCGGCGGTCTTGGTCATCAGCGGGCCCCAGGTCCAGCTGGAGTTGACCTGCGGCGCGGCGGCGGCGAACACGTCGTAGATCTTCTGGCCGCCGAAGTACGGGTCGCCGCCCTTCAGCTGGGGCAGGTCGAGCAGCTTCTTGGCGGCCGGGTAGAGCGCGGCCTTCTCGACCAGCCCGCCGAAGGCGTCGCGGTCGGTGCCGAGCCAGTGCGCGAACTCCCAGGCGCCCTCGGGGTTGTCGCAGCCCTTGAGGACGGCGGTCGCGGAGCCGCCCGCGTTGCCCACCTGGCCGGCGCCCTTGCTCCACTGCGGCAGCGGTGCCACCGCCCACTGGCCCGAGCCGCTCTTCGCACCGCCCTTGATGACACCGGCCTGCCAGACCGCGCCGACGACGGTGGCGATGTCACCGTTGCCGATGCCCGTGTACCAGGCCTGGTCGTACATCGGGGCGCCGCTGATCAGCTTGTCGTCGGCGAGGCCCTGCCAGTAGTCGGCGACCCGCTTGTTGGCCGCGGACGCCATGGTCACCTGCCAGGCGTCGCCCTGGACGCCGAACCATCCGGCGCCGGTCTGCCAGGCGAGGCCCGCGTAGTCGTAGTCCAGGTAGGGCGAGGAGATGTAGCGGTGCGGGTCCGAGGCGTGGATCTTCTTGGCGTCCTCGCGGTACTCGTCCCAGGTGACGGGCGGCTTCAGACCGAGCGAGTCGAAGACCTTCTTGTTGTAGAAGAGTGCCATGGGGCCGGTGTCCACGGGGGCGCCGTAGACGGCGCCGCCGAGGGAGACCGACTGCCAGGCCGCGCTCTGATAGTCGCCCTGGTCGGCGGAGGCGTACTTGGTCACGTCCTTCAGGGCGCCCTGGGCGGCGAAGCTGGGCAGCGTCTCGTAGCCGACCTGGGCCAGACAGGGCGCGTTGCCCGCCTTCACCGCGTTGAGCATCTTCTGGTAGCCGCCCTTGGCGCCCGGCTGCACGGCCTGGTAGGTGACCTTGAGGTCCGGGTGGCTCTTGTTGAAGGCGGCGACGGCGTCCTCGTAACCGGGTGCCCAGCCCCAGAATGTGATCGATCCCTTGCCGGAGGCGGAGGACGAGCCGCCGTCGGATCCGCCGCATCCCGTGGCGGTGAGGGCGAGGCCCAACGCTCCCGCTATCCCGGCAATTCGGGTAATGGATCGCTTCACGGCTCCTCCTGAAGGGCTTGGGTGGTGCGGAGGAGGTGCCTCCGCGAGGCCAGGCGCACGGCATGGGGCAGAGGCCCGGCCGTGGGCCGGCGCGCTGAATGCCGAAACTATGGCAGAGAATGTTATCGATGCCAATAGTGGGGTCCAGGGAAAGCCCCGACCCGGTGAAAGAGCTGATGAACGGCCGTGTGGGCGATATCATCGACGTCCGGTACGAGGAAGGAACCCATGGCGAAGCTCAAGGACGGCGGGGGACGGCCGCCGGGGATGGCGGACGTGGCCCGGGTGGCGGGGGTGTCGGCGCAGACCGTGTCCCGGGTGCTGTCGGGCCACCCCAATGTGCAGGAGAAGACGCGCGCCAAGGTCCTGACCGCGGTGGAGCAGCTCGGCTACCGCCGCAACAACGCGGCCCGCATGCTCTCCTCGGGCCGCAGCCGCACCATCGGCGTGGTGACGCTCCAGACGAACTTCTACTCGCGGGCCGCGGTCACCTCGGGCATCGAGCACGCCGCCGAGGCCGCCGGGTACGCGGTCAGCACCGCGACCACCACCTCGCTGGACACCTCCGCCATCGAGGCCGCCCTGTCCCGCCTGGCCGACCAGGACGTGGAGGGCGTCATCCTGTCGGTGCCGCTGATCCACGGCAGCCCGCGCATCGAGCAGCTCACCCGGGCTACGCCCACCATCACCATCGACGGCTCGCGCACCGACGCCACCGAGGTCGTCGCCATCGACCAGGGCCTGGCCGCCCGGCTGGCCACCCGGCATCTGCTCGACCTCGGCCACGACACGGTCTGGCACATCGCGGGGCCCGAGGAGTGGCTGGAGGCCGCGGCACGGCGCGACGGCTGGCGCAGCACCCTTGAGGAGGCGGGCCGCCCGGTGCCGCCGCCGCTGGAGGGCGACTGGTCCCCGGCCTCCGGCTACCGCAACGGGCTGATCCTGGGCCGGATCCCGGACGCCACGGCGGTGTTCGTCGCCAGCGACGAGATGGCCTTCGGCGCCATCAGGGCCCTGCACGAGCTGGGGCGCCGGGTGCCCGAGGACATCTCCGTGGTCGGGGTCGACGACATCGAGCTGGCCGAGTACTGCTCGCCGTCCCTGACCACCGTCGCCCAGCCGTTCAGCCAGATGGGCACGCTCGCCGTGGCGCATCTGCTGCGGCTGATCGCCGACCCGGGCGCGGTGCCCGAACCGGCCTCGGTGGACCCGCAGTTGATCGTCCGGGCCAGCACCGCACAGGCCGGTGCCCCGGCCCGGGGGGCCGGGGCACCGTAGCGCGGCGGACCGGTCAGCCCGCGCAGTGGAACTTCGCGTCCGCCCAGTCCCCGTGGTCACCGGACTTGGTGCCGTCCGTGTCGGTCACCACCAGGTGGACATGGCGGGCCCCGGCCAGCGGCACGTTCACCGGCAGCGGGTCCGAGGCGCCGCTGACGGTGGGCGAGGACCACACCTTCTTGCCGTCGGCGACGACCGAGAACGACACTCCGCCGTAGCCGTTGATCTCGTCGTCGACACCGGCGGTCGCGGTCAGGGAGGAGCACTGCCCGCCGAGCCAGAACTCGATGTCGGAGTCCGCGTGCACCCCGATGCCCTTGGCGTACGTGGTGCCGTTCAGGGTGAGCGGACGGCCGTCGCCCGCCGCCGACTCCCCGTTGCTCTGATCGCGTTCGGCCGGTCCGTAGCCGTTGGTGGAGCCCAGCCAGGCCAGGTCACTGGCCCAGCTGTCGCCCTTGGGCGGCGCGGGCATGGTGCGCAGCGCGGTCCGCGCGGTGGCGGTGTGCTCCTCGCCCGCCGCCCGGTAGCGGGCGCCGCCGCTCAGCACGGCCTCGCCCGCCGTGGCACCGGCCGGGGCGGTCACGGTGAACCGCGCGCTCACCCGGCGGCCCGGCGCGACGCGGCCCAGCTCCTTGGCCGGTGACACCGTCCAGCCCTCGGGCGCGGTCAGGGACAGCCGGGTCGCGGTGGCGCCGGTGCGTCCCGCCGTGAAGTCCACGTTCACCTCGGCGGAGACCCCCGCGCCCAGCTCCTCGGGCGCGGTGACCGCGAGGTCGCCGGTGGCCCCGGGTACCTTGCCGCCCAGCGCGCTCGCCCCGGCGAGGTCGATCCGGAAGCCGTGCGCGGTGCTCAGCGCGCGGGTCTTCACCTGCACGACCCCGGCCCGGTCGGAGGGGTCGTACCACCAGCCCTGGCCGGCCGCGTCGAAGGCGGCCTTCGAGGTCAGACGGGGCAGCGTCCGGCCGTCCAGACCCACCTGGGCCGGGGCCGAACCGGTGTGCACGGTGAAGGCGTACGGGCGGCTCTTCTGCTTGCCGGTGAAGTCACCGGACTCGGCGCCGACCGCGATGCGCACGGAACCGGCGCCGCTGCGCGGAGCGGTCACCGTCACCGGCTGCTCGCCGTACTTCCCGGCGCGGTGCTGCCGGGTGACGCCGTCGTCCTCGTACAGGGTGAAGGTGCTGCGGCCCTGCGGGTAGACGTCCCAGGCCAGCGGGGAGCCGGCGGTGCGGTCCTGGTAGGAGTTGACGCCCGGCCACATCGGGATCGTGGCGCCCGCCCTGACGAACAGCGGCAGGGTGTCCAGGGGCGCCTGGTAGCCGTTCACGGTGACCGGCCCGTGGTAGGTCCTGCCGGTCCAGTAGTCCACCCAGTCGCCCTTGGGCAGGTAGATGCCGTCGCGGACCGAGGTGTCGCTGTAGACCGGCGCGACCAGGAAGTCCTTGCCGGTCAGGAACTCGTACTTGGCGGCGTCGCCCGCCGCCTTCGGGTCGTCGGGGTACTCCAGCGCCAGCGGGCGCACGGCGCCGACGCCGGTGCGGTTGGCCTCGGCCGCGTACGTGTACATGTACGGCAGCAGCGATTCCTTGAGCTTCAGGTACTTGCGGTTGATGCTGGTGTACGGCTCGCCGTACTGATAGGGCTGCTTGTCCTTGGCGGCCCAGCCGTCCATGGTCATCACGGCCGGCAGGAAGGACTTCCATTGCAGGTCGCGGGTGTACGTCTTGGCGCTGCCGCCGAAGATGCCGTCCACGTCACCGGAGGTGTAGGCCAGCCCCGACATGGTGGCGCCCGCGTACGTCGGGATCTGCCAGCGGATGTAGTCCCAGCTGCCGGACTGGTCGCCGCTCCACTGCACCCCGCAGCGCTGCGCGCCCGACCAGCTCTCCGGGGCCCAGGTGAAGCCGCGCGCGTCGCTGTTGTCCTCGATGCCCCGGTAGGCGGCCTTGCAGCCGTCCAGCGCGAACTTGTAGCCGTCGCCCACCCAGGCCACGTCCAGCTTGGCCACCCGCTGGCCCGCCTTGACCTGGTCGGCCAGCTTGTCCAGGCCGTCCTCGGTCCACAGACCCATCTGCATCTTGCGGGAGTTGAGGCCCTTGGCGGTCTCGGCGAGGTTCTCGTAGCCGCAGCCGTAGCCGTCGTTGACGAGCATCCAGCCCAGCGGCATGTCGTTCTTGGCGTAGTCGTCGGCGACCTTGAGCGAGTCCAGGGTGTGCCGCTCGCCGCGGTTGGCGTTGTGCAGGTAGCAGTCCGAGTCGCCCACCTCCAGGCCGTAGACCGGCGGGAGCATCGGGCGGCCGGTCAGCTCGGTGTACCGGCCGATGACGTCCTTGGCGGTGTTCCCGGCGAAGTAGTAGGCGTCGAAGCGGTTCTCCCGCTCGGTGGTGGTGACCGGGTCGGTGAAGGCGTAGGTGCCGGGCGCGTAGGTGTTGCGGTAGACGCCGTAGCCCGCTGAAGAGAGGTAGAACGGCACCGAGTTGGGGTGGCCGCCCTCGTTCCAGTTGTAGTCGACGCCGACCTGGAGCGTCTTGCCGCGGTGCGAGGTGTTGCCGCTGCCGTTCTGCTCGCCCGTGCCGTAGAACTGCTCGTCGGCGCCGCGCGCCAGGGTCTGGGTGGTGGCGGTGCCGTCCCAGCTGATGCCGCGCGACTCCTCCCACAGCCGGGTGCCGTCGGCGCGGTACAGGCCGAACCGCAGCGCCGACTTGTAGGCGCGCAGGGTCACCTTGTCCGTGGACAGCTCGTAGCGGTCGCCGCGGTCGCGCCAGCGGGTGGCGGGCGCCTTGCCCTGGGGCAGCACGATGTCGGCGCCGACCGGGTCGGTGAACGTGCCGTCGGGGGCGACCTCGATGCGGAAGGTGTCGGCCGTGACGAAGGTGACCCGCGCCTTGGCCGTGCCCGCCGTGAACGTGTAGGCGGCGCCGGAGTGCGAGAAGCCTGTGACCGCGCCGATCACGGAGGAGGCCGTGGCACCGGCCGACTCGGCCGCCAGGGCCGGTGTCGAGGGGCCGGCCGTGGTCGCGAGCACCGCGAGCACGGCCGCGGCCGCCAGTGCCGCCCCCGAGGAGCGGCGGGCCTTTCGTCTGCGGGGTGGAGCGGTCATGTCGATCCCTTCGCACACGTCACTGAACCGGACAATGATGATTGAACGTGCTTGGTAGGGTGCTCAAACAAGCAGAATCAATCACGCGAAGAAGGTATAGCGCACCGCCGTCCCGCTGACCAGAGTGCGCACCGACCCGTTCGACGGGCCTTTCCCGGCAAGGGAATTGCCGGTTCCCGGCAGTGCGCGGGGCCGACGGTAGGGTGCCCGGATGATCGTGGTTCCGGAGGCGTTGGCCCGGGGCACCGTCGCGCGCGAGGGGGCGCCGGGGGCGGCCTGGATCGCCGAGCTGCCCGCTCTGGCGGAGGAGTTGACGCGGCGCTGGGAGTGCGTGCCCGACGGGCCGGTGCTGCACGGGGGAGTCGGTCTTGTGGTCCCCGTGCTCCGGCCCGGCGGGCGGCCCGCCGTGCTCAAGGTGTCCTTTCCGCACCCCGGCAACGTCCATGAGCCGGACGCCTTCGCCGCCTGGCGCGGGCGCGGCGCCGTCCTGCTGCACGCGCGCGACGACGCGCGCTACGCGCTGCTGCTGGAGCGGGCCGGGACCACGCCCCTGGGCCGGCTCGCGGACGGCGACGAACTGGTCGCGGTCGCGGGCCGGCTGAGCCGGCGGCTCGCTGTCCCGGCACCGCCTTGGCTGCCCCGGCTCGCCGACCGTGCCCCCGAGTGGGAGGCACAACTGGAAGCGGACGCACGGGAGTTGCCGCACCGCCTCGCGCCGAGGGCGCTGGGCGCGGCGCTCGCCACCGTCCGTGAACAGGGCCGCGCCCAGCCGGAGCTGATCGTCCACGGCGACCTGCACGCCGGGAACATCCTGCCCGGCGAGCGGGAACCGTGGCTCGCCGTCGACCCCAAGGGATGTGCGGGGGATCCCGCCTACGACGGCGGGACACTGCTCAAGTCCCGGGCGCTGTCCCTCATCGGCGCCGACGACCTCGGCAGGGCCGCGCACCGGATCCTGGACGTCTTCTCCGAGGCCGCCGGGCTCCACCGCGCACGCGTCCGGCGGTGGGCCCAGCTCCATGCCGTCCAGGCGGCGTTCTGGGGGCGCCGCCACGGGTTCCGGGTGGCCCGCCGGGGAGCGGAGCTGGACCGGCTCACGGCGTTCGCCGAGGCGCTGGCGGAACTGCTCGCCGAGGGCGCGTAGAGCCCGCAGAGCGCGTGGGGAGGGCCCGGGGACACCGGCGGGCCGCGGCGCCCGGGGGTGCGCCGCGGCCCGTGCGGTACCGGACCGGCCGGGTCAGACCACGCTGTCGCGCAGTTCGCTCAGCGTGTCCTCGGTCAGCTTCCGGGGAGCGCTGTCGGCGTCGACGAGGACGACCGTGCACTCGGCGGCGCGGGTGAGGGCGGCGGTGAAGCTGCCGTCGGCGAACTGCGCGAGCGGCCCGCGCGGCGAGCGGCCCACGGCGACCGCGCGCGCCCCGACTCCGGCGGCGTGCCGGGCCAGGGCGCGGCCCGCGGCGGCGTGGTCGCCGACGCCGGTCAGGATCTGGCCGGAGGCAGCGACGCCCTGGGCGGCGAGCCGGTCGAGGTGGGCGGTGACCGTGGCCCGCGCCCGCTCGTCGGACTCGGTGTCGACGGCCTGCTCCTCCACCACGGCCGTCTCCTCGACGTGCACGACCTCCAGCGGGCTGCCGGTGTCGCGGGCGATGCGGGCGGCGGCGTCGACGACGGCGGCGGCCCCGTCATGGGCGCCGACGGCGACGACGACCGGCCGGGTACCGGCCGCGGCCGGTGCGCCCACGGGGGTGAGCGCCGGGGCGACGGGCTCGCCGTCACCGGTGTGCGCCTCGGCCCGGCGCAGCAGTCCGTGTCCGCTGGCGAGAACCGGGATGGCGAGCAGGAAGGTGGCGGCGCCCAGGTAGAAGGGGACGCTGAGGTCGGTGGCGTCGGCCAGCTTCCCGGCGACGTAGGGTGCCAGGCCGCCGCCGATGAAGCGCAGGAAGCCGTACGCGGAGGAGGCCACGGGGCGCTCGACCGGCGAGACGAGCATGACCGCCTGGGTGGTCAGGGTGTTGTTGATGCCGATGAACGCGCCGCTGACGATGACCGCGACGATGACCACGGTGGGGGTGGACACCCCGGCCGCGATGACCGCCATCACGATGCCGAGGCCCAGCAGGTTGGCGTACAGGACCGGGGCGGTGCCGTACCGCGCCTGGAGGCGGGGCGCGAAGAAGACGCTGAACGCGGCGACCAGCAGGCCCCAGCCGGTGAAGACGAGCCCGAGTTCATGGGCGCTCAGCTTCATCGGGTACGGCGCGTAGCCGAGCATCGTGAAGAAGCCCCAGTTGTACAGCAGGGCCATGATGCCCATGGTCAGCAGCCCTCGGTGGCGCAGCGCCCTGAGCGGGGCGAGCGGCGAGGTGGGCCGCTTCGGCTTGGGCAGCGAGGGCACGAGGACGAGGGTGGCGACCAGCGCGACGGCCATGAGGACGGCCACGCCGAAGAACGGGCCGCGCCAGCTGACGGCGCCCAACTCGCCGCCGAGCAGCGGGCCGACCGCGATGCCGAGGCCGAGCGCGGTCTCGTACAGGATGATCGCGCCCGTGAATCCGCCGCTGGCGGAGGCGACGATCACGGCCAGCGAGGTCGCGATGAACAGGGCGTTGCCGAGGCCCCAGCCGGCTCGGAAGCCGACGATGCCGTCGATGGAGCCGGTGCAGCCGGCCAGCGCCGCGAAGACGACGATGACGGCCAGACCTATGACGAGGGTGCGCTTGGCGCCGAAGCGGCTGGAGAACCAGCCGACGAACAGCATCGCCACGGCGGTGACGATCAGATAGCTGCTGAACAGCAGCGAGACCTGGCTCGGCGTGGCGTGCAGGCTGTCCGCCAGGGCGGGCAGGATCGGGTCGACCAGGCCGATCCCCATGAACGAGATCACGCAGGCGAACGCCACGGCCCAGACGGCCTTCGGCTGCCGGAACGGGCTGGCCGTCTTTCCGTGCGGTGCACTCATTACCGCTTCTCTCCACTCGGGTGTGTCGGGACGGAACGCTCTCGGGGCCCGGCGGGGCGGGCCGCCGCTGTGGCGGCACGGGGGCGGGTGCGCCGCACCCGTACGGCACGGGGCGGTCCGGGGCAGGCGCCGGTCCGGCGCAGGCCGGGGAGGCGTGTGTCAGGAAGGCGTGTGTCAGGAGGGCGCGGGCCGGTCCTGGACGGCGCGGGCCAGCGCGGGCAGGGCGACGCGCACCGCGTGCTGCTCGGGCCCGGTCAGTTCTCCGACGAGCCGCTCCAGGGCATGCATCCGCTCGGCCCGCCGCTGCCGGTAGACCTCCAGGCCCATCTCGGTGGCCTCCACCAGGACGCCCCGGCCGTCGGTCCGGTCGGCGGTGCGCCGCACCAGGCCCGCGCGCTCCAGACGGGTGACGAGCTGGGTCATGTTGGGCTGCGAGGCGTTCTCGGCGCGGGCGAGTTCGGTGAGCCGCTGCGGCCCCTCGCGGCCCAGCCGCCCGAGCGCCATGGAGGCCGCGGTGCTCAGACCGCCGGCCGTGGCGCTCTGGCGCACGTACCGGACCATCTGCTCCACGGCGTTCATCAGGTCCTCGGCGGTCGCGTCCGCCTCCGGCTGGTCCATAACCCGCTTATGCATAAGCACATTATGCATCTACGTGTACGCTGAAGCAAAGTTCGCGGGGGCGGGCCGGGAGCGGACCCGGGGGCGGGGCGCGGGCGTTGATCACGGCCTCCGTAGGCTGGACGCCATGGCGGAAGACTCTCCCTTGATCCAGAGCCTGCGATCGGCCGTCGCGGCGGCACCCGCGGACGTACCCCTGCGCCTGCACCTGGCCGAACTCCTCCTCGGCGCGGGCCGGTCCGACGCGGCGGTCGCCGAGGTCGCCGCGGCCCTCCAGCACGCGCCCGGCGACGCGCAGGCCCGGGAGCTGATGGCACGCGCCATGGGCATGCCCCAGCAGTCCCCATCCGCATCCGCGCCCGCTGCCGAGCCTCCGCCCGCTGCCGAGCCCCCGGCCACGCCCGAGCCTCCGGCCGCCCCCGGGTTCCCGGCCGCCCCCGCGCAGGAGTCCGCCGCTCCGCGCGGGCCCCGGCCGCCCGCCCCGGAGGGCTTCGACTGGCGGGCCGCCGAGGAGCAGGTCGGCGACATCGTGCCGCCGCGCTTCACCGAGACCCCGCTGGCCGCCGACGGGCAGGACGCACCGGGCGGCGCCGACGCCTGGGACGTGGACGCGCCCGGCACGGTGCGGCTCGCCGACGTCGGCGGGATGCGGGAGGTCAAGGACCGGCTGGAGGCGGCCTTCCTCGCCCCCATGCGCAACCCCGAACTGCGCAGGCTCTACGGCAAGAGCCTGCGCGGCGGACTGCTGCTGTACGGGCCGCCCGGCTGTGGAAAGACCTTCATCGCCCGCGCGGTCGCCGGTGAACTCGGCGCGGGCTTCCTGTCCGTGTCCGTCAACGACGTCCTGGACATGTGGGTCGGCAACTCCGAGCGCAACATGCACGAGATCTTCGAGACGGCCCGCCGCCAGGCGCCCTGCGTGGTCTTCCTCGACGAACTCGACGCGCTCGGCGCCAAGCGCAGCCGTACCGCGCACAGCGGCATGCGCAACACCGTCAACCAGTTGCTCACCGAGCTGGACGGCATCGACTCGGCGGCCAACGAAGGGGTGTTCGTGCTCGCCGCGACCAACGTCCCCTGGGACGTGGACCTCGCCCTGCGCCGCCCCGGACGCCTGGACCGCACCCTGCTCGTCCTGCCGCCCGACGCCCCGGCCCGCGAGGCGGTCCTCCGCTACCACCTGCGCGACCGCCCCGTCGAGAACATCGACCTGGGCCGTCTGGCCAAGGCCACCGACGGCTTCTCCGGGGCCGACCTCGCCCATGTGTGCGAGGCCGCCGCCGAGCGCGCCCTGCTCGACTCCGCGCGCACCGGCACCGTCCGCATGATCGGCACGAAGGACCTGCTGGCCGCGGCCCAGGACGTGGTGCCTTCCACCGGCCCCTGGTTCGCCTCGGCCCGCAACGTGGCCATGTTCGCCAACGAGGGCGGCATGTACGACGACCTGGTCGCCTATCTGAAGAAGAAGCGCAAGCTGTGACCGCCGTCCGGAAGGGGGTGGCCCGGCCGTGACCACCGCGCACCCGGCGCTCGGCCGGGCCGACGGGCTCCTGGGCCTCGGGCGGTACGAGGAGGCCGCCGCCCTGCTGGGCGGCCATCTCGCCGAGCACCCCGACGACGCCCGCGCCTGGCTGCTGCTCGGCCGCGCCCGCCACGCCCTCCAGCGGTACCGCGAAGCCCTCGACGCCTGCGACGAGGCGCTCGGCGCCGACCCGCAGTACGTCGACGCGCTGATCCTGCGCGGCACCGTGCTGCGGCACGTCGACGGCCGCTTCGAGGAGGCCGAGGAGGCGCTGCGCGCGGCGGTGCGCCTCGCCCCGCACCACTGGTACCCGTACGCCCGGCTCGCCGACCTCGTCTTCCGGGCCCGCCTGGTCCGCCGCGGCCAGGCCAGGGGCGGACAGCTGGAGGCGCGGGACCTGACCGAACTGGCGGCGGAGCCGGCCGCCCTCGCGCGCGAGGCGCTGCGGCTGGGCCCGGAAGAGGTGTACGCCCATGAGGTCGCCCAGCTGATCGCCCGGCTGTCGGGCGATACGGCCGCCGCCGACGCGCTGGACCGGGCGATCCTGCGGCTCGACCCGCAGCACCCGGAGGCGCTGGCCAGGCGCACCCGCAAGGTGGCGAGCGCGGCCGGTGTCAGGGCCGCCGAGGCAGCCGCCCTGTACGCGGACGCGCTCGCCGTCACCCCCGGCTCGGCCGCCATGCGGCAGGGCCTGGACCACGCCTCCTACCGCCTGCTGCGCGGGACCCGCTGGCTCGCCCTGCTCTGCGTGGCGCTCTCCGGCGCCGGTGTCGGGCTGTTCTCCTCGGACACCTCCCGCGCGCTGCCCCTCTCGCCGGGGCAGCGGCTGTGGGACCTCGTTCCGATGGCGGTGATCTGGGGCGTGGGCGCGCTGCTGCGCTACCGCAGGCTGCGCGCGGGCGTCCGGATCAATCTGCTCTCGCTGGTCCGCCGCCGTCTGTGGCCGCGGATCGTCCTGGGCCAGGCCGCCTGGGCGATGGTCTGCGCCCTGCTGCTCACCCAGGTGCCGTGGACGGAGCGCGCCGTGCCCGAGTTCCTGTTCTGGGCGGGGCTGCTGCCCACGTTCGTGACCGTCTGGTTCGACCGGAAGATGGGCTGAACCCGCCGGGGCTCACCCTTCGGCGGCGTCCGCGGCGCGGGGAGTGCGCCGGGCCATCCAGGCGGCGACCAGCGCGCCGGAGATGTTGTGCCAGACGGAGAAGACGGCGGCGGGCAGGGCGGCCAGCGGGCTGAAGTGGGCGGTGGCGAGCGAGGCGGCGAGGCCGGAGTTCTGCATGCCGACCTCGAAGGCCATCGCGCGGGAGGCGGGGCGGCCGAGCCGGGTGAGCCGGCCGCAGCCGTAGCCGAGGGCGAGCCCGCAGCCGTTGTGCAGCACGACCGCCAGCAGGACGGTCAGGGCGGCGGACTTCAGGGCGTGCGCGCTGCCCGCGACGACCACCGCGACGATCGCGGCGATGGCCAGCGAGGACAGCCAGGGCATGGCGCCGAGCACCCGGCCGATGTACCGCCCGGCGACCAGGCGCACCACCACACCGCCGAGCACGGGCAGCAGCACCGTCTTGAGGATGTCGGTCACCATCGAGCCCGCGTCGACGGGCAGGTACTGGCCCGCGAGCAGCAGGGTGAGCGGCGGGGTCAGCAACGGGGCCAGCACGGTGGAGACGGTCGCCACGGAGACCGACAGGGCCACGTCGCCGCGGGCCAGGTAGGTGACCACGTTGGAGGCGGTGCCGCTGGGCGCGCAGCCGACGAGGATGACACCGGCGGCGAGCGCGGGCGACAGGTGCAGCAGGTGCGCGATCAGCCAGCCGAGTCCCGGCATGATCACGTAGTGGGCGGCCAGGCCGAGCAGGACCACCCAGGGCCGTCGCGCCACGCCCTTGAAGTCCTCCAGGGACATGGTGAGCCCCATGCAGAACATGATCACGCCGAGCAGATAGGGCACGTCGGTGCCGTATCCGGCGAAGGTGCCGGGGAAGGCGAGACCGGCGGCGCCCGCGGCGATGACGAGGACGGGGAAGACGGTGACGGCCCGGCGGGCGGCGCGGTCGGCAGGGGAGGTCCCGGCCGGGGGCGTGGGGGTACCGGTGGGGGCGGTCGGGGTGTCTGGGCTGCGCATAAGACGCATGTAAATACCATGTATCAATATGCGGCAACGCTGTCTCATTATCCGGACACCGTGGTGAGGTGGGCCGATACGCTTCCGGCCGTTCACCAAGAACGAACACAGTCCGACAGCATCATTGCCTCGGTTGCGTCCGGGTCCTAGGGTGTGCCTGGTTCCACAGCCCCCTCTGCCACCAGCGTCAGCGATCTGTACCGGCGTCAACTTCCGTTCGACATACCGACATCGCTCCTGTCGCCGACCCGGCGACCGACGAAAGCTCGTGTTCGGTTTACCAACAGCATCGGACAGTTGCCGGCGCTCCGCTCCCCACGGCGGCGCACTGTCCAGCATCGAGGAAGGCCATGGTCATGCAGCACCCGCACCCGCCCGCCGCGCACGGTCCCGCCCGGCCGGTCGTCAGCCGCCGCCGTCTGATCGGAGCGGGAGCCGCGGTCCTCGGAGCCTTCGCCGTGCCCGCGCTCCCGGGCCCGGCGTCCGCGGCCGCCGCCGACGGGCCGACGGCCACCGGCGCGGAGTGGAACGGTCACATCGACGTCTTCCGGCTCGGGACCGAGCCCCCGCACACCACGCTCATGCCCTACGCCGGCACGGACCAGGCGCTCAGGGCCGACCGCACCCGCTCCCCCTACCGGCAGAGCCTCGACGGGACCTGGCGCTTCTCCTGGTCCGCCCGCCCCGACCAGGGCGACGACACCTTCTACCGCACCGACCTGGACGACTCCTCCTGGGACACCCTCCCTGTCCCCTCGGTGTGGCAGACGCACGGCCACGACTTCCCGATCTACGTCAACATCACCTACCCCTACTGGGGAGCCAACGGCCTGGGCGAGGAGCCGCAGCCGCCCGCCGCGCCCACCCGCTACAACCCCGTGGGCCGCTACCGGCGCACCTTCACCGTGCCGCGCGACTGGGCGGGGCGGCGGACGTTCCTGCACTTCGAAGGGGTCAAGTCCGCGCACTACGTGTGGATCAACGGCAAGCCGGCGGGCTACCACGAGGACTCGTACACCCCCGCCGAGTACGACATCACGCCGTACCTGGAGCCGGGCACCAACCAGATCGCCGTCGAGGTGTACCGCTACTCGGACGGCGACTGGCTGGAGGACCAGGACATGATCCGGGTGAGCGGGATCTTCCGCTCGGTCTACCTGTACTCCACGCCCGACGTCCATCTGCGTGACTTCAGGCTGGAGACCCCGCTGCGCGACGGGTACACCGCCGCCGACCTGGCGGTGACCGCGAGCGTACGGGCCTACGGCGGCGCGCACGAGGGCCGGTACACCGTGGAGACCCAGCTGTACGACCCGCGCGGACACGCCGTCTGGCCGCGCCCGCTGGAGCAGAGCGCGGACCTCGGCTCGGTGCCCGCCGGACAGGACGTGACGGTGCACGCCTCCCGGACCGTCCCCGCGCCCCGGCTGTGGTCGGCCGAGCACCCCGAGCTGTACACCGCCGTGCTGCGGCTGCGCGATCCGGCGGGCAAGGTGACCGAGACCCTCTCGCACCGGGTGGGCCTGCGCGAGTTCGCCCTGCGGGACGGGCTGATGCGCATCAACGGCAGGCCCGTCTCCCTGCGCGGCACCAACCGCCACGAGATGCACCCCGACCGCGGCACGGCACTGACCCGCGCGGACATGGCCGAGGACATCCGGACCATCAAGCGGCTGAACATGAACAGCGTCCGCACCTCGCACTACCCCAACAACCCGCACTGGCTCGAACTGGCCGACGAGTACGGGCTGTACCTGGTGGGCGAGACCAACCTGGAGACACACGGTATCCGCGACCGGTTCCCCGGCGACCACGCCGACTGGACCCGTGCCTGCGTCGCCCGCGCGCAGAACATGGTGCACCGCGACAAGAACCACGCCTGCGCCGTCATCTGGTCCCTGGGCAACGAGGCGGGCGGCGGCAGCACCTTCGTCGCCATGCACGACTGGATCCGCTCCTACGACACCACCCGGGTCATCCAGTACGAGGGCGACGACCGGCCGGGGATCAGCGACATCCGCTCCGCCATGTACGAGAGCCCCGCCCGGGTCGAGCAGCGCGCGGCGGACACGGGCGACACCCGGCCGTACGTGATGATCGAGTATTGCCACGCGATGGGGAACTCGAACGGCAACCTCAAGAAGTACTGGGACATCGTCCGCCGCCACGACGTGCTCCAGGGCGGCTGGATCTGGGACTTCGTCGACCAGGGCCTCAACTGGCCCACCCCTGAACGCACTTCGCTGACCGAGACGGGACCCGCCGGGCTCACCGGTGAGGTGCTGCCGGCCCACGCGGGCTTCACCCGCGGCGAGGGCGTCTCCGGCACCACCGTCTTCGCCCGCGACGACCGCCTCGACCTCACCGGCTCCCTCACCCTGGAGGCGTGGATCACCCCGCGCGTGACCGGCTACCACCAGCCGCTGATCGCCAAGGGCGACACCCAGTACGCGCTGAAACAGACCGACTCCCGGCTGGAGTTCTTCATCCACGCCGCCGGGCAGTGGATCACCGCGAGCTGGGAACTGCCGGACGGCTGGACCGGGACCGAGCACCACGTCGCCGGTGTCTTCGACGACCGGGCCGGCACCCTCACCCTGTACGCCGACGGCGCGGCCCGCGCCACCCGGGCCACCACCGTGCGGCCCGGCTCCACCACGGCGCCGCTCGCGCTCGGCGGCGACGTGGACAACCCGACCCGCGCGTTCAGCGGCACCATCCGCCGGGCCCGGGTGTACGCGCGTGCCCTGAGCGCGGCCGAACTCGCCTTGGACGCGCGCACACCGGGCGACGAGGGCGTACGGTTCTGGTTCGACGCCGCCACCGCCGGGGTGCGCCGCGAGCGGCCCGGGGAGCGGACGTTCCTCGCCTACGGCGGCGACTGGGGGGACAACCCGAACGACGGCAACTTCCAGGCCGACGGGATCGTCACCGCCGACCGCGGCCACACCGGCAAGGCGGCCGAGGTCAAGCGGATCTACCAGGCGATCGGCGTGAGCCCGGCCGCGGGCGCCGGGGCGCGCGCCTCCGGGGCCCTTTCCTCCGGGGCGCTCACTCTCACCAACGAGTACCTGTTCACCAACCTCCGCGAATTCGACGCGGGTTGGACGCTGGTGGCGGACGGGAAGGCGGTGCGCCGCGGCAGGCTGACCCGCGCGCAGCTCGACGTGGCCCCGCTGTCCCGCAAGGACATCACCGTGCCCCTCGTCCTGCCCGCCGCACCCGCCCCGGGCACCGAGTACTTCCTCGAACTCTCCTTCACCACAAGGGAATCCACCCCATGGGCGGACGCCGGGTTCGAGGTGGCCAAGGCACAGCTCCCCGTCGACGCGGGCAGCCCGGCCGTCACCCCGCGGCCGCTGGAGAGCGTCCCGGCCCTGCGCCACCGGGACGACGGACGCACGATCACCGTCACCGGCCGGGACTTCTCCGTGACCGTCGACCGGAGCACCGGCGTCATCACCTCCTACGAGGCCCGCGGCCGCCGCCTGATCACCTCGGGACCCGTACCGAACTTCTGGCGGGCCCCCACCGACAACGACCGCGGCAACGGCCAGCACACCCGCAACCAGACCTGGCGCGACGCGGGCGCCCGCCGCACGGTGACCGGCGTCGCCGTACGGACCCTGGGCGAGCGGGCCGTGGAGATCGCGGTCACCGGCACCCTGCCCACCACCGTCGCCTCGGCCTACACCACGACGTACACCGTGTTCGGCAACGCCGAGATCAAGGTGGACAACACCCTGCACCCGGGCGCGGCGAGCCTGCCCTACCTGCCGGAGGTCGGCACGCTGCTGCTCCTGCCGGGCCGCCTGGAGCACCTCCACTACTACGGGCGCGGCCCCGAGGAGAACCACTGGGACCGCAACGACGGCACCGACGTCGGGCTGTACTCCGGGACCGTGTCCGGCCAGTGGACCCCGTACATCCGCCCGCAGGAGAACGGCAACAAGACCGACATCCGCTGGGTCGCGCTGACCGACGGCGACGGCAACGGCCTGCTCGCCTCCGGCGAACCGCTGCTGGAGTTCAACGCCTCGCACTTCACCCCGGAGGACCTGTCGCTCGGCGCGCGCCACGACTACCAGCTCACCGCGCGCGAGGAGGTCGTCCTGCGGCTGAACCACCGCCAGATGGGCGTGGGCGGCGACAACAGCTGGGGCGCGCACACCCACGACGAGTACAAGCTGCTCGCCGACCGCGACTACCACTACACCTACCGGCTGCGTCCGCTGAGCGGCGTGCGCGGTGCGACCGGCGCGTCCCGCCGGCCGACCGCGACGACACTCAGGGAGTGAGGCCCTCGGCGACCGGCCGCTCCTCGGCCGCCCGCGGCTCCCCGGCCACCGGGCGGTCCCCGGCCGCCCGGTCGTCCGCAGCCGCCGCCGGGGCGGCCGGGGCGTGGGTGCTCCAGCTGATCCGGGTGCCCGCGAGAGAGACGATCAGCGCCGAGACCGCCACGGCGGACATGCCGACCACCAGACCGCCCCAGCCCGCGATGAAGCCGATCAGGGCGGGCCCGATCAGCAGACCGGTGGTGCCCATGGCCGCCACCAGCGCGAGCGCGTCCGAACCGCCCGCGGCGGCGGCCACGTACACGCACGGGGTGACGGCGGCGGCGCCCAGGCCCACGCAGGCGAAGCCGAGCAGGGTCGGCACGACACCGCCGGCCAGCAGCGCCAGGGCCAGTCCGACGCCCGCCACGGCGCTCCCGCAGACGACCACGCGGCCGTCGCCCCAGCGGGTGCGCCAGCGGTCGGCGAAGACACGGGCCAGCAGCATCATGACCGAGACGACGGCGATGCCCAGGGGTGCCACGGTCGCCGACGCCTTGGCGATGTCCTTCATGTAGAGCGCGGACCAGTCGTTCATGGCCCCCTCGGTGATGGTGCCGAACACCATCGCGCAGCCCATCCACAGGGTCGCGCGTCCGGGCAGGCTCAGGCCCTTGCGGCGCCGCCCGGCGGGCGCGTCCGCCGCCGCGTCCGCGCCCTCGGCCGCACCGGTCTCCTGAGGTGCCGTCCCCGCGGCCGGTTCGGGCTCGTCGAGCAGACCGCGCCGCGCGCAGGCCAGCAGCACCAGCAGCAGCACGAACGCCACGGCGAAGTGCGCCGTGACGGCCGAGGTCACCAGGTTCACCCCGGAGGCCAGCAGCGCGGCGCCCAGCAGGCCCGCGCTGAAGGTCGCGTGCAACTGGGACATCACCGTGCGCCGGAACCGCTTCTCCAGCGCGGCGCCCTGGGCGTTCATGGCCACGTTCAGCGCGCCGACGGCCACCCCGTCGGCGCAGATGATCACCAGCGCCACGGGGTAGTCCGGCGCCTTCGACAGGGCCGCGAGCAGCACCGCCAGGCACAGCCCGGACAGCAGCGACAGCCGCCGCGAGCCGAGCCGCCGCATGAGGTACGAGACCAGCGGGAAGGACACCGCCGCGCCCACCCCGCAGGCCATCAGCAGCAGGCCCAGCTCCTGTTCGGACAGGTCGAGCCGGCTCTTGAGGGCGGGCAGCCGGCTCGTCCAGGTGGCGTACTGGAAGCCGAGGAAACAGAACAGTGCCGCGACGGCCCACTTGGCGCGGGCCGACTCGTCACGGACGCGGAGCACCGTCATCGGCCCGCTTCTTCCTGTTGGAGGGGCCGCGCACAGGCACCCTGGTGGACATGTACAGCGCGTGGGGGCCGTAGCCGGACGGCACCTCGATGTCGCGGTGCGCCCGGTAGCCGAGCCCGCGCCAGAAGCCTTCGAGTCCGGCGACGGCGACCAGCGACATCCGTTCGAAGCCCCGGTCCGCCGCGACGGCGGTGAGATGCCCGGCCAGCCGGGCGCCCAGGCCCCGGCCGCGCAGGCGCTCGTCCACGACCAGGTCGTGCAGATGCAGGTTGGCGGTGCGGTGGGCGGCCCGCTCCGGTGCGGCCAGGTCGGGGAAGGCCGACTCCGGGTAGGGCAGGGCCAGGACGTACCCGCCGAGCCGGTCGCCCAGGTCGAGCACGAAGCAGGTGCCGGGCGAGACGCGGCCCCGGGACTCCAGCGCGGCCTGCCCCTCGGTGAGGCCGCTTCCGGCGTAGGCCGCCGCCTCCAGGGCGGCGACCCGCGGCCAGTCGGCGTCGGCGAGGGCGCGGACGCGCGGTGCGTGGTCCACGTCAGTCCGTCCCCTCCGGCCCGGCCGCCACCCAGGTGCCCGGCACGGCGTACGCCAGCGTGTCCGCCGTCGTGTCCGCCGGGGCGTCCGGCGCGGTGTCCGGCGCGGTGTCCGTCGTGGCGCAGTCCAGCGGGCGGAAGCCGTTGAAGCCCTGGGTCATGTAGCTGGTGGCGTAGGCACCGGCGGACAGGATCCAGACCGGGTCGCCGGAGGCGAGGTCCTCCGGCACCGGGCTCCGGTGGCCGTCCGCGCCGTAGGTGTCGTCGCTGTCGCACGTCGGGCCCGCGACCACCGCGGGCACCAGCGGAGCGCCGGTGCGGCCGGGGAAGACCAGCCGGTGGCAGAGCTGGTCCATCTCGTAGAGGCCGTTGAACTTGCCGCAACTGAGGTAGAGCCAGCGGGCGGTGGCGCCGCCGGGCTGCCGCCGGGTGGTCAGCCGGTACACGTGCGCGCGGACCGCGCCGTGGTCGGCGACCAGGTGCCGGCCGGGCTCCATGACGAAGTCCAGGGGCACGGGACTGCTCTCGCGCAGCCGCTCCATGCCCTCCCGGACGACGGCGAACATCTTGTCCAGGGGCGGGTCGAGCCGCTGGCCGTGCCGGTCGAGATAGCCGAGCGCGGGCAGCCCGCCGCCCAGGTTGACGAGACCGGGCACGATGCCCCGCGCGGCGAGCGCCGTCAGTACGTCGGCGAGGGTGTCGAACGCGTCCCGCCACGCCTCCGCCGTCATCTGCTGCGAGCCGACGTGCACGGACAGCCCGGCGGGGACGAGACCCGCCGCGCGGGCCGTCTCCAGCACCCGCACCGCGTCCTCGGCCGAGCAGCCGAACTTGCGGCTCAGCCCCCACAGCGCGCCCTGGCCGGTGGTGGACAGCCGGCAGAAGACACGGGAGCCGGGGGCGTGCGCGGCGAGGGCCGCCACGTCCTGGACGCTGTCGGTGGCGAAGGTGCGCACACCCAGGCGGTACGCCTCGGCGACGGCCGCGTCGGACTTCACGGTGTTGCCGTAGTGGATCCGCTCCGGGGGCACGCCCCGGGCGAGGCCCTGCTCGATCTCGGCGGGGCTCGCCGCGTCGAATCCGGCGCCCTCCCGGGCGAGGCAGTCCAGCACCTCGTCGACCGGGCACGCCTTCACCGCGAAGCGCACGCGTACACCGGGGAGTTCGGCCAGCAGGCGCCGGTACTGGTCCCTGATCCCGGCGAGGTCGTAGACGAGGCGGTCCGAGTCCGCGGCGGCCAGGGCGCGGGCCAGCCGCGCCGGTATGTCGTCCGTGCTCACCCGCTGGTGCTCCCGGTCCCGTCGGGCCCGGCCGCGTCCTCGCGGGCCGCGCGCGCGAGCGCCGCCCAGGAGTCGGTCAGCAGGGCGAACTCCTCGATGTCGCGCACGGCCTCGTCGAGCAGCAGCTCACGCCGTGTGCTCAGCGACTCGGCGAACTGCGCGTACCGGCCGCCGAGTTTGCGGTAGGCGGTGTCCACGCGGTCCAGGCGCCAGCGGTTCTCGTCCCGGTCCAGGCGCGTGCTCTCGCGCAGCAGTCCGGCGACCGCCTCGGGCCGGACCTGCTGGTCGTCGTCGAGCAGGGCGGGGCCCGCGGCGGCCATCCGCTCGTAGACGAAGTGGAAGTAGAGCATGGACAGCAGGAACTTCACGAACCGCGTCTGGTAGGCGTGGAATCCGGCGTCCGTGCGCCGCTCCGGGGTGTAGAAGTTCTCGATGTGCCGGTTGTGCAGCACCCCGGGCAGGGTGGCGTCGTGCACCAGGTGGATGAGGAAGTAGTCGCTGCCGATGGTGCGGGTGGCCGGGGGCAGCGGCACCCGTTCGTACACGGCGCTGCTGAAGGCGATGTTGCACATGTCGACCCGCATGGGGTCGACGAGCGTCAGCGTCGAGCGGTCGCCGGTGAACGGATCGGTCCCGGCGCCCCGGAAGGACTCCTCGACCAGCTCCCGCCGGCTCTCCTCGGACCAGTGGCCGGGCGCCCACAGGCTCACCACGTCGTGGTAGACGGCCGCGTCCAGCTCGGCCATCTCCCCGATGTCCACGGAGAGTTCACCGATGAAGGAGGCACCGGCCATGGAGACGGGACGCCGGGCGAGGGCCGGGTCGAGCACCGTCTCGGACACCAGCTCCGCCACCTGCGCGGCGGGCCGGCCCAGCGCGGCCACCTCGTGGTGGACGGGGAAGACGGGCGCGCCCTCGAAGGTCTGGTAGGCGCTGTCGGAGTCCCTGCGGTGCACCGAGCGGCAGCCGAGGGCGGCGGCGATCAGGAACACCCGGTCGGTGCAGGCGCCGTAGGAGACGTCGTCCGGCAGCAGCAGCGACAGCAGCCGGTCGGCGTCGGCACATCCGGAGCGTTCGATCACGCGCCGCAGGAAGACCCGCTGCCGTTCCTCGCCGAGGTGGTGGGTGACCACACCCGGCGCGGCGGGCAGCGCGGCCAGGACCCGGGCGTGCTCGGCGCGGGTCGGCTCGTCGCACGAGTCGAGCACGAGCAGGTGGACCTCGACGCCGAAGTGCCCGGCCGCTTGGGCGGCTTCGGCGGCGACGGCCGCGAGGGTGGGGGAGCACGCCCTGTTGGTGGGCAGGGCCAGGCAGATCCGCTCGGGTGCGCTCGGCCCGGTCACTCGGCGTCCTCGCGTCCGCTCCAGGAGTCGAGCCCGAGCAGCTTGCGGCCCAGGCCGTTCAGGGTGGCCGGGCCGTACCGGTCGGCCTCGGGCCGGACGGCGTCCCCGAGCAGCGTCGGGTTCCAGTCCGGGGTGCCGAGCGTGCGCCACGACTCCACGCGCGAGCGCCGCAGCTGCTCGTGCTCCTCCAGCGCGGGCATCATGGAGAGGTACTGCGCGGCGCGCACGCCCTGCTCGGAGACGTTGGGCGCCACCCCGTGCGCCAGCAGGCCGTTGAAGATGAGCAGGTCACCGGCGCGCAGCTCGGGCCGTACCACCGGGAACTCGGCGCGGTCGACGGCCGGCCGGATCGGGTCGCGGTCCTGCGGCTGCTCGATCCGCCACTGTTCGAACCGGCGGAACAGCTCGGGCGCGCACTGGAAGCCGCCGAGCGCCGCGTCGGTGTCGTTGAGGGCGAGGATGCCCTGCACCCGCTGCGGCAGCACACCGAGCGTGGTGTCGACGTCCCAGTGCAGCTCGATGTCGAAACCCTCGTCGGTGGGGGCGATCAGCGAGCGCGAACGGTTGCCCCGGTTGGGCGGGTTGAGGTTGAGCCGGTCGAGGGTGACCCACAGCTCCTCGCAGTCCCACACGTCCACGAAGGCCTCGTAGACCCGCTGGTCCTGCCGGTTGTCCCACAGCAGCTGGTGGTGGTACGCCTCGACGAAGCCGTACACATGCAGGTCGCGGTCCAGGTCCGAGCGGAACTCGCGCTCCTCGTACCAGGTATCGGGGCGGTCCGGGTCCAGGCCCTGGAACTCCCAGGCGAACTCCAGCAGGCTCTTGGCCGCGCCCGGCGAGACGGCGTCACGGACGACGACGTAGCCGTAGGTCTGCCAGAAGGCGAAGTCCTCCTCGGACAGCACGCGCAGCGGCCGGGACTTCTCGATGTCGCGCAGCGGTGTCTGGGCGAGGTAGGTCTCGCCGTCCGGGCTGAAGTAGGGGCGGGCCGAGGGAGCGCGATGCAGATACGGGGCGGATTCCGGCATGGGATCACTCCAGGGCGTGTGGTGCGTGCGGGGCCGAACGGCCGGAACTCGGCTCTGCGCGGGGGTCGTTGGGCGCGCTGGTCGAACCGAGGCCCTCCCAAGGTGGACTAGACCATTTGTGGTGTCAACGCGGGTCTGCCGAAGCTGCCCCCAAGTGCCTGTGAAGTGCCGGTCACCGGCCGCGCCCCTGCGGAACTGCCGGTACGCCGAAGGGCGGCGCGGAGGTACCGCGCCGCCCTGGTGAGGTGTTCCGCCGCCGGGTGTGCCGGGCGGCGGTGGACCGGCCGGTGCCGGTCAGCCCGCGACGATGCGCTCGGCGGCGGCCACCCCGCACACGCGGGCCGCGCCGTGCGTGGCGATGTGCACGGCGCCGCGCGCGGGGGACTGCGGGACGCCCATCTCCACCACGATCGTGTCCGGGCGGGCGGCCAGCAGCGTGTCCAGGGCCGACCGCATCCACGGGTGCCGGTGCTCGTCGCGCACCACGGCCACGATCCGGTGCCCGCCCGCCGCCTTCAGGGCCGCGGCCCCGGCGTCCGGGCCGGCCTCCGCGTCGGTGAAGGTGCCGGTCGTGGTGCCCGGCAGCAGCCGCTCCAGCTCGGCGTCGACCCCCCAGGGCGTCTCGTGTCCGACGGCGATGTTCGGGGCCGGGTTGAACGTGGCGACGTAGACCGGCGCGTCCACGCGGGCCGCCTCGCCGGTGACGGCCAGCGCGCGGCGGGCGGCGACGAGCCCCACCTCCTCGTCGGCCGCGACCTCGGCCTCCGCACGGGCCCGCGCCGTCCAGTGGGCCAGCTCGCGCACCCGCCGCGCGGCGTCCGCCAGCCGCTCCTCGGACAGTTCGCCCCCGCGCACGGCGGCGACCAGCGCGTCGCGCATGTTCAGCACGGTGGCCTCGTCGTGCAGTCCGCCGCCGACGCAGATCGCGTCCGCGCCCGCCTCGATGGCCAGTACGACACCGCGCTCCAGGCCGTAGGCGCGCGAGATGGCCTGCATCTCGATGCCGTCGGTCACGATCAGCCCGTCGTAGCCGAGTTCACCGCGCAGCAGCTCGATCAGGATCCGGTGCGAGAGGGTGCCGGGGCGCTCCGGGTCGAGGGCGGGCACCAGGATGTGCGCGCTCATGACGGCCCGGGTACCGGCCTCGATGGCGGCGCGGAACGGCACCAGTTCGCGCTTGTACAGCGTCTCGGCGTCGACGTCGATGCGCGGTATCGCGTGGTGCGAGTCGACGTTGGTGTCGCCGTGGCCGGGGAAGTGCTTGGTGCAGGCGGCGACGCCGCTGGACTGCATGCCGCGCACATAGGCGGCGGTGTGCCGGGCCACCAGGTCGGTGTCGGCACCGAAGGCCCGTACGCCGATGACGGGGTTGCCCGGGTCGGCGTTGACGTCGGCGGACGGCGCCCAGTTGAGGTTGACGCCGCACTCCGCGAGGCGGCGGCCCAGCTCGCGTGCGACGCGCCGGGTGAGGTCCGTGTCGTCGACCGCGCCGAGCGCGTGGTTGCCCGGGAAGGCGGAACCCGTCCGCACGTCCAGCCGGGTGACGTCACCGCTCTCCTCGTCGATCGCGACCAGGAGATCGTCCTTCTGCGCGCGCAACCGCGCGGTCAGCCCGGCCACTTGGCCGGCGGTGGCGACATTGCGTCCGAACAGGGCGACGGCGGCCAGGCCCTCGTCGATCCTGCGGTGCACCCAGTCGGGCGCCGTGGTGCCGGCGAAACCCGGCTGAAGCACCGCGAGGGCGTCGCGGGACAGGGACTCGTTGCCGGTGGCACTCATGGTCATCGGGGGCGTCATCCTTTCGCGGCGCCGTCGCTCGGACCGCGCTCACAGCCTTGCCTTGCGGGGTGGGGCGACCGGCCGGAACGGCGCCCCCGAACGGGCGGCCGCCCGGTCGTCGGCACCGTCCCGGTCGTCGCCGGGGACGGCGCCGGCACGGTCTCCTCGCGGACGTGCGGCAGGGCCCCCTCCTACAGGTCGTGCGCCGGTGTACGCCTGTCGGCGGGGGCCCGTTGCGCAGCACCGTCGGGTCGGTGAACGGGGCCCGGCACCGATTGGTGTAGACCTTCACCGGCGAGCTTGGCCTAGACTTTTACCCGGCGTCAAGGAGGTCCGACCACCGGGAATCCGTTGTCGCGGCCGGTCGTGCACCGGTGTGCCCGAAGGGGCACAGCCGACCCGTGGTTCACTCAACTGGACTGGACCAATGGCGGGTTGGGGGCTATAACGGGAGGCCGTTGAGGCGGCCGGGAAGGCGGGCCGCGGCCAACGATGTCATCGGCGCCCGGTGCGCGGCCTGCCACGGCCGTGCCGCTCGGGTGCCCGAACGCAACCGCAAGAGCAGCACGTTCTGAACGACGGAGGCGCTGGTGCCCCGCTTACGCAGGCCCGCCGAACCATGGCTCGCCCTCCGGCCCGCCCCCTCGCGCACCGCCGCCCGGCAGACGCCGGGCGACCGCGCGGGCGGCCGCCGGCCACGGCCCGGCCGCACCCCCGGGATCCCCGGCACGTACGAGGCTCCCGGCACCCCCGGAACCCGCGTCACGCGCGCGGCCCCCGAGCCGTCCGCGACGGGGTCGCACCGGTCGGCGCGCCGCCGCCCCGGCCCGCACCGGCGGCCCCCCGCCCCCGTATCGCCGCACACCCCGCCCGCCGAGCAGCACGGCACCCGCCCGGCCGCGACCGGACCGGCCGGCGCGCCCGTCCTCACGGCACCGGCCGCGCCCCGGCGCCGCGCCGACGACGGCCCGGTGCCGTCACGCCCGCGCCGTCTCCGTCCACGCCATCCCTGCCCACGCCGTTCCCGCCCCGCGCGCGACGGCGGCACCCCGCGGGTACGGACCCGCCACGCCCGGTCCCGCCCCCGCCGCCGCGCCCGCACGGCACCCTGACGAACCGCCCGCCGCCGAACCACCGCCGCGCCGCCCCCCGCCCTTGGCCGCGCGCCCTCCCCCTCCCGGCTCACCGACTTCCGCACCCCACGACACACCGATCCAGAGATGTCATGACAAGCACGACGAGATGGGCATGACGTGACCGACACCATCACCCTGGACGCGCTCGCGGCGACCCTGGTCGACGCACGGGAGGCGGCCTGCCTCACCCAGGAGGACCTGGCCCGCCGGTCCGGGCTGAGCGTCCGGGCCATCCGCAATCTGGAGACCGGCCACACCGCACGCCCCCGCAAGCAGTCCCTGCGCCTGCTCGCCCAGGCCCTCGGTCTGCCACCCGGCGAGGTCGGACACCTGCTGCGCACCCCCCGTCCCGAGCCGCGCCCCGCACCACGGCCCGCGGCCCTGTCCGCCGAACTCCCCGCGGCCCCCCGCCCCCGGCTGGCCGGCCGGCAGCCGCTCGTCGACTCCCTGCGCGCCCATCTCTCGGCCCGTGAACGCCCCGACCACCAGCGGCTCGCGGTCGTGGTCGGACCGCCCGGAGCCGGGAAGACCTCCCTGATCCTGCGCGCCGCCCACGGCCTGCGCGACCGGTTCCCGGACGGGCAGATCTTCGTCGACCTGCACCCGCCGGCCTCCGCCCCGCTCACCCCCGACCGGCTCGTCCGCCGCGTGCTGCGGTCGCTCGGCGGCACCCCCGCCCCGGACGGCCCCGAGGAGGCGGGCGCACGGCTGCGGGACATGCTCAGCAGGCGCCGGGTGCTCGTCGTCCTCGACAACGCCGACACCGAGGCACAGGTACGCCCTCTGCTCGTGGACGACGTGCGCAGCGCGGTGCTGGTCGCCGCCCGCCGCGAACTGTCCGCGCTGCCGGGGCAGTTCGCGCACCATGTGGGGGCACTCGGGCGCGCCGACGCCCACCAGATGCTGGAGGACCTCGTGGGTACCGCCCGCACCCGGGCCGAACGCTCGGCCGCCACCGCTGTCGTCGAGTTCTGCGCCCGGCTGCCGCTGGCCCTGCACATCGCCGGTCTGTGGCTCTCCACCCGTCCTCACCGCTCGCTGCGCGACCTCGCCCACCGCCTGGCCGACGAGGAGCAGCGGATCCGCTTCCTGCGCGTCGGCGACCTGTCGCTCCAGGACAGCGTCGCCGCCTACCACCGGGCACTGCCCGCGCACATCGCCGCCCCGCTGCACCGACTCGTCGACCTGCGCGGAGACTTCGGCACCGCGGAGGTGATGGCCCGCGTCACCCCGTCCAGGGAGCACGCGGTGGACCTCCTGGACGAACTGCTCTACCGCCAGGTCACCCACGTCAGCGGCACCGGCGACGACGGGGGAGCGACCCGCTACCGGCTGCACGACGCCGTCCGCCTCTACACCGCCCACTGCGTCCCCGGACCACCCGGCCTGCACGCCCCGGCGGCCTAGACAGCCGGATCCCCGGTGGCCGGGAACATCCGGTCCCGGCGACTTCCGCACCGCTCCGGGGCAGGCCGGGGCTGGTGCACGAGGGGCCGCGGCGGTGGCCCACGACGGAGCCCGAGCCGCGGTGGCGACCGGCCGGGACGAAGCGGCGGTCGCCCGGCTCAAGCCGGAGGAAGCCTGGTTGCAGGTGGCGGCGGGCCGGTGGGAGAGCGCCGCGGCGACCGCCCTCCGGCCCTGGCGCGAGGCGGCCCGCCCGCGCCGCCGTGCCGCGAAGGCCGGGACGGTCCGGTCCCCGTCGCGGCGGGACCTGGGACGGCCTGCCGAAGGCCGCGCCGTTCCACCTGCGCGGCCGGGCCCCACAGGTGCCGGACGAGTCCGCGCCGCGCGCCGAACCGGCCGACGTCACCGGCGATCCGGCGACGCGAGCCTGGCTGCCGCGCCTCCACCGGGCCCGGCTGCTGAGCGCCCTGCGGCGGTACGCGGAAGCCCTGGACACGGCGGGGGAGGCCCGCCGGGAGGCCGAACCCGTCGCGAACACCGCCCTGGACCGCCCCGGCACCCGCCACCGCACACGCCGCTGACGGCGTGGCGCCCGTCGCGGGCCGTCCTCCTTCCGTCGCCCCGCACCTGCTATTCTTCGTCCGATTCCCCGGGACACCTCGACGTCCCCGGCTCCGTACGACCGAGCTGTCGCGGATCCCGCCGCCCCAAAACCGATGATCCGGCGCCCTTCTGAGCGCGCCCACGGACCTGCGGGCGTACGGACCAGCGGGCGTACGCGACGGCGACCGGCCTCCCCGCAGCGGACCGGCGGTCACGGCCGACCACCCGCACAGCACATCTGTAGGGCACACCCGCACGACACACCCCGCTGGCTCCCGCCAGTGGGGTTTCGCTGTTTTTCCCCTCCCCGGTGACGCCGCCACGGCGCCGCCGGGCGACCACCTGTCCGCCGCGGCCCGGCCGCGGCTCACCCATCCCCTAGGGAGCCCCTGTGACGTCCTCGCCCCAGCGCCCGCCGGAACCGCCAACTGCCTTGACCAGCGAAGGCGTTGCCCTGAAAGAGAGCGTGCCCCTGCGCCGTGTCCCCGGCTTCCGCCACTTCTGGATGTCGCGTGCCGCCTCCGGGCTCGGCTCCGCTGTCACCGCCGTGGCGCTCCCCGTGCTGGCCTACCGGCAGACGCACTCGCCGCTGATGGTGTCCCTGGTCGCGGCCTGCGGGACCCTGCCCTACGTGGTCTTCGGACTGATCGCGGGCGCGGTGGCGGACCGGACGGACCGGCGCCGCCTGATGATCGTCAGCGACTGGCTCAACGCGGCCTGCCTCGCCTCCGTGCCCCTCGCCTCGGCCCTCGGCGTGCTGACCGGCGGCCACCTGCTCGTCGTCGCGTTCGCGTCGGCCGGGCTCGGCCTCTTCTTCGACGCCGGTGTCTACGGAGTCGTCCCGGACATCGTCGGCAAGGAGCGACTGGCGGCCGCCAACAGCTCCCTCCAGGGCACGGAGACCGTGGTACGGATCGCCGGGAACGCGCTGGCGGGCGGCCTGATCCTGGTGTTCCGGCCGGCCGGGACACTCGCGCTGGACGCCGTGTCGTACGCCGTGTCCGCGCTGCTCGTCCGGGCCGTCTCCCGCGGCGCCTACGGCCCTCGCGGCACCGACAGCACCGATGGCACCGACAGCACCGTCGGCACCGCGGCGGCGCACGGCACCGCCGCGCCGCCGCCGCGCCCGGCGTTCGCCGAGTCCGTCCGGGAGGGGCTGCGCTTCCTGCGCCGGCATCCCACCCTGCGCGTCATGACCGTGGTCGGCACCCTCCAGTCGTTCTCCGGCGGGGCGATCGTCGGCCAGCTCGTCGTCTTCGCCGACCGGGGACTGGGCATCCACGGGTCCGACGGGCGGATCGGGCTGCTGTACATGGCGTGGAGCGCCGGAGGCATCGGCGGGTCCCTGCTGCTGCCCCGGCTGCGCCGCCGCTTCGCGGCCTTCCCGCTGCTGCTCGGGGTGCTCCCGGCGGGGGCGCTGCTCGGCCTCGCCGTCGTCCGCGCCCCGGACTGGCGGCTCGCCGCGCTCGCGCTGGCCGCGTGGGGCTCGGCCTACCTCGTCGTCCTCGTCAACACCATGACGTACTCGCAGGAAGTGACCCCGGACGCACTCCAGGGCCGCGTCAACACCACCCGGCGCATGCTCTCCTCCGGCCTGGGCGTGCCGCTGGGCGCGCTGGTGGCGAGCGCGCTCACCGTGCGTCTCGGCGTCCGGGCCGGCATGTCCGTCGCGGTCGTGGCCGTCGCCCTGGCCGCCGCCGTCGTCTGGAGCGTCCAACTGCGCCGGTGGGTAAGGAAGTAGCACCAGCACGCTTCGTCCGACCGCGGTTCACCCGTCCCGTCCGCCCACTGTTCATGTGCGGTCCGCCCGACGGTGGCCGCGGGGCCCCGGAGGGCCGGTTGACTCCCGTGGTCGCTCCCATGACCCGGAGGGCCAGATGGCACGAGAGCTCGGACGGCGCACCTTCCTGACCGCGGCGGGCGGTGCGGTCACCGCCGCCGCGGTCGGCACACCCGCCTACGCCACCGACGACGCCCGGGACGCGGGCACCGCGCACGACCTGGTGGACGTACAACTGCTCAACATCACCGATCTGCACGGCTACTTGCAGGCGGCGCCGGGCAGCACCGCCGTCGTCACCGGCGCCGCCGGGAAGCAGTACACCGTGGGCGGGGTCGGCTATCTGGCCGCGCATCTGGAGCGGCTGCGCGACGGCCGCCGCAACTCGCTCTTCTTCGCGCCCGGAGACCTCTTCTCCGGCTGGGAGTTCGATGCCGAGAGCCTCGCCGACGAGCCCACCATCGAGGCGCTGAACCGGCTCGGACTGGACTTCGCGACCGCCGGGAACCACGAGTTCGACAAGTCACCGGCCTTCCTGAACGCGCACATGCAGGACGGCGTGCCCTTCCCGCGGATCGGCGTGGACGACGCCTTCCCCGACTCCACCGGCCGGCGCTTCCGCGGCGCCGACTTCCGCTACTACAGCGCCAACATGGTCTGGACGCGCACCGGCCGCACCGTGCTGCCGCCGTACAACATCGAATGGGTGGACGCCGGACGGGGACGCAGACTGCCCATCGGGTTCATCCATCTGACGGCCGTGGGCACCGACACCGGACCCACCTCCTACCAGCCCGCGCTGTCCTCGCTGGACGAGATCACCACCGTCGACCGCCGCGCCGCCGAGCTGAAGGCGCGCGGCGTCAACGCGATCGTGCTGAGCATGCACGACGGCGCGGTCGCCGGGAGCGACTTCACCACCGGGAGCAACCCCTCGGGCCCCGCCTACGACCTGGCGCTCAGGGTCTCCCCGGACATCGATGCCATCGTCACCGGCCACTGGCACTGCCGCTTCACCATGATGGTCCCGGACCCGGACGGCGTCCCCCGGCCCTTCGTCGAGGCGGGCTGCCACGGCCAGCTGATCAACGAGATCAGCCTGCGCCTCGACCCGCGCACCGGCAAGGTCGTCCGCGCCCTGACCACCTCGGTCAACCACCCCAACACCCGTGACATCGCCCCGGACCCCGAGGTGCAGCAGATCGCCGACTACTGGGAGGGCTACGCCGCGCGGCGCGCCCGTACGCCCATCGGCCGGCAGACCGCCTCCTTCACCCGGGCACGGGACGGCAGCGGCGAGAGCACCATGGGTGATCTGGCCGCCGACTGGGCGCTGTGGGCCGGGCGGCAGCCGCTCGGCCCGATGAACGACGGCAACGCCCACCCGAACACCCCGGCCGAACTCGCCCTGATCGTGGCCGCGCCGCAGACCGGGCAGAGCATCCTGGCCAGGGACCTCGTGCGGGACACCGCGTCCGGCGGGACCGTCACCCTCGGCCAGGCCTGGCAGAGCCTCGGCTACGGCGACCCGGTCCTCACCGTCACCGTCACCGGCGCCCAGCTCCACGACGCGCTGGAGCAGCAGTGGACCGAGGCGCCCGACGGCACCCTGCGCTTCGCGCCGCTGGCCGTCTCGCACAACGTGCGCTGTGCCTTCGACGCGGCCGGTCCGGCCGGTGACCGCGTCGACCCGGCCGACGTCCTGGTCGACGGGCGCCCGCTGGACCTCGGCCGACGCTACCGGCTGGCGGCGACCGCCTACACCCTGCTGGGCGCCGACGGGTTCACCGCCTTCGCCGGCTTCACCGAACCGGTGCGCCACACACGGGACTTCGAGAGCTTCGTGGCGTACGTCCGCAGCCGCGAGGTGCTCGCCCCGGCCGCCCTGGACCGGGTGACCGTCAAGAACGCGTCCGCCGCCGCTGCCCGGGTGGGCGAGGTCGCCCCGCCCCGCGCCGCACGGCGCGCCGACGGCACCGCGGCCGCTTCGCGCGCCGAGGCGGCGCAGCTCGCCCGCGCGGACGGCACGGAGCACGGGTTCCGCGTCCCCTGCTGAGGGCTGAGGGCTGAGGGCTGAGAACGGCGCGCGGCACGGGTCCGTACGCGGAAGGGGGCGGTGCGCACGGCACCGCCCCCTTCCGCCTGGGCGCTCGCGAGGTCAGGCGACCGGGGCCTGCGCGGGCTCGCCCGGCTCGGCGGCGGACTCCTCGGCCAGGCGCTCCATGCCGCTGGTGGTCTTCAGCGGCTTCTCCTTGATGAACACCACGGTGACCAGCGCCAGCAGCGCGCAGGGCGCGGCGACCAGGAACAGGTCGGCGGTGGCCACCCCGTAGGCGTGCTCGACGAGGGAACGCATCGGAGCGGGCAGGGACTTCATGTCCGGGACCCCGCCCCCGCCGCCCTCGCCCTGCCCGCCGGGGGCCGTGACACCGGCCGCCTTCAGGCCCTTGGCCAGCTCGGTGGTGACGCGGTGCGCGAGGATCGCGCCGAGGACGCTGGTGCCGACCGTGCCGCCCATGCTGCGGAAGAAGGACAGCACGGAGGTGGCCGCGCCGAGTTCGGTGGCGGGGACGTCGTTCTGCGCCGCCAGCACCAGGTTCTGCATCAGCAGGCCGACGCCGACGCCGAGGACCGCCATGTAGAGGCTGAGCAGCGCGAAAGGCGTGTCGGCGTCGATGGTGGACAGCAGGGCGAGACCCACGGTCATCGTGACGCCGCCCGCCACCAGGTACCGCTTCCACCGGCCCGTCCTGCTGATCACCTGGCCCGCCACGGTGGACGACACCAGCAGGCCGAGGATCAGGGGCAGGCTCATCAGACCGGCGACCGTGGGCGACTTGCCCAGCGACACCTGGAAGTACTGCGAGAGGAAGACCGTGCCGCCGAACATGGCGACACCGACGAAGAGGCTCGCGACCGTCGTGAGCGTCACCGTCCGGTTGCGGAAGATACCGAGCGGGATGACGGGCTCGGCCGTGCGCGCCTCCACGAAGACCGCGGCGACCAGCAGCAGCACGCCGCCGCCGGTGAGCGCGGCCGTCTGCCAGGATGCCCAGTCGAACCGGTTGCCGGCCAGGGACACCCAGATGAGCAGCGCGCAGACGCCGCCGACGATGAGGAAGGCGCCGAGGAAGTCGATGCGCACCTCGCGGCGGACCGTGGGCAGGGTCAGCGTGCGCTGGAGCAGCACGATGGCGAGCAGCGCGAACGGCACCCCGATGAAGAAGCACCAGCGCCAGCCCAGCCACGAGGTGTCGACGAGGACACCGCCGACCAGCGGTCCGGCCACCGTGCCCACGGCGAACACGGCGCCGAACATGCCGGCGTACTTGCCGAGCCTGCGCGGCGGGATGACGGAGGCCATGACGACCTGGGCCAGCGCGGTCAGGCCGCCGGCGCCGATGCCCTGCACCACCCGGCTGAAGATCAGCAGGCCCACGCCGTGCGAGAAGCCCGCCAGCAGCGACCCGACGACGAACATGCCGAGCGAGAGCTGGAGCAGCAGCTTCTTGTTGTACAGGTCCGACAGCTTGCCCCACAGCGGCACCGTCGCGGTCATGGACAGGAGTTCCGCGGTGACGACCCAGGTGTAGGCGGACTGGCTGGCGCCGAGGTCGGCGATGATCGTGGGCAGTGCGTTGGACACCACGGTGCCCGCGAGGATCGCCACGAACATCCCGGCCATCAGGCCCGACATGGCCTGGAGTATCTGCCGGTTGGTCATGGCGGTGGGAGGCGCCTGCTCGGACGCCTGGGGTGTGGTCACGTCAGCTCTTTCGGCATGGTCGAACGGGTGATGCGGGTACGGAGGGGGAAGGCGCGGGCGCTACGGGCGGGGCGGTGTGGGCAGCCCGGCGGCGAGCAGTTCGAAGACCTCGCGGAAGACGTCGGCGAAGGCGGCCTCCTGCCGGCGGGAACGCCAGTGCTCCACACTGACCCGCACGGCGGTGCTCGCGATCGCCGCCACCAGCCGCGGGTACAGGTCGAGCGGCCGGGCCGCGTCCGCCCGCTCTCCGGCGGCCGGGCCGGGGGAGTCCGCGCCGGGTCCGGCGCCGGTCCCGGCGGCGGGGGCCAGGCGTTCGGCGATGGTCTCGGCCAGCCGGGTCTCGTCGGCCATGTGGGCGCCCAGGGCGCGCACCAGCAGATGCGGCGCGGCGTGCAGGACGTCGGCGTGCAGCGTCCACAGTTCGTGGCTCTGCTCGACCCCGACCAGCTCGGCCGCCACCGCGTCGCGCACGGCCTCCAGCGGGGAGAGCGCGGTGTCCGCGTCGAGCACCGCCTGCCGGGCACGGGCGGCGGCGTCCGCGTCCAGGAGCAGGAAGGCGTCGTCCCGTGACTCGAAGTAGTTGAAGAACGTACGCACCGAGACACCGGCGGCGGCGCTGATGGCCTCCACGGTGACCTGGTCCACGCCCTGCTCGGCGGCCAGCCGCAGCGCGGCCTCGGCGAGAGCGGCGCGCGTCGCCCGCTTCTTGCGCTCCCGCAGCCCGCCCCGGGCCCGCGCGCTCTCCGCTGCCGCCTTCTCCACCATGACCTCCCCCACGACATGCATGGTATGCAAAAATGCACGCCGTGCAAATTCGGGCCACGGGCGATGCCTGATCCCGCCCGCCGCGGACTCTTGACGGCGCCGGTTACTTGTCCTTAACGTCATCCCAGCTTCCGCCGGACTTTCCGCGGAGCTTGGGCAGGCACAGACAAAGACCACCTGTCGGTGGCGTCGTCGTGCCTGTTTTTTCGTGCCCGCGTGCCGCCGGCAGGTCTTCCCCTAAGGCGGACTCATGGCACAGCGTCCAGGCGTCAACGGCGTCGCCGACGTCGTGGCCCTCATCGACGGGCTGGGAAGAATTTCCGGACGGGCGAGGGTCATCTGGTACCTGGTCTTCGGCGGACTGTTCCTCGACGCCTACTCCAACGCGGCGTTGAGCGCGGGCCTCGGACCGATGACCGCGCAGATGGAGCTGAGCAGCACCCAGGTCTCGGTGCTCACCGCCACCGCGCCCGCGCTGGCGATCGTCTTCAACCCGCTCGGCGGCTGGCTCGCCACCCGTATCGGCCGGGTCCCCCCGCTGCTGCTGGCGAAGGTGTTCGCGCTGGCCGGAGCCCTGCTGGCGGCGTTCGCCGGCGGCTTCACCACCGTCTGGCTCGGCCGGGTCCTGGTCGGCGTCGCCTACGGCATCGACTTCGCCGTCGCCATGGCCCTGCTCGCCGAGTACACCCCGAAGAAGCTCAGCGGCCGGCTCAACCTGTGGCAGGCCGTCTGGTACGTCGCCAGCACCAGCAACCTCGCGCTCGCCCTGGTCTTCTTCCACCTCGACGTCGGCTCCGACATCTGGCGCTGGTCGGTCGGCTCGGCCGGCGCGGTCGCCCTCGCGCTGCTCGCCGCCCAGGCCGTCATGCTCTCCGAGAGCCCCGCCTGGCTCGCCGGGAAGGGACGTCTCGCGGACGCCGTGCGCAGCCTCGACCGCATCTACGGCATCAAGGCCGAGGCCGGTACTCCCGCCGCCTCCGCGCGCGCCGCCGAACGCCACGGCGACGTCGGGATGCGCCAGGCGGGCGTGCTCTTCAGGGGCGCCTATCTGCCGCGCACCGTGCTCTCCTCGGTGATCTCCCTCGGCCAGTCCATGCAGTACTTCGCCGTCGGCTGGTACCTGCCCCTGATCAGCCTCGCGATCTTCGGCGAGAGCTTCGAGAAGGCCACGGTGGGATCGATGGTCTTCAACGCCTTCGGCATCATCGGCGGGCTGGCCTCCGCCTACTGCGGGCGCAGGCTCGGGCTGCGGCTCAGCTCGGCCGCCGGTTTCGCCGGGGTCTTCGTGGCGCTGGTGCTGATGGGGCTCACCTTCAACAAGGTGCCCACCGCCGTGGCGTTCCTGCTGCCGGTGCTCTTCATCCTGACCCACTCGGCGGGCCCCGGCGCCAACGGCAAGTCGATCGCCGCCCTCTCCTACAGCAGCGACGTACGGGCCCTGGGCACCGGCGTCACCGGCATGGTCGGCAGCTTCGGCAGCGTCGTCGGACTGTATGTCTTCCCGCAGATCAAGGACGCCCTGGGCCTCGGACACACCTTCCTCGTGCTGTCCGCGGTGCCGTTGCTCGGTCTGATCACCTGTCTGATGATCAAGTGGGACCCGATCAAGTCCGCCGGATCCGCCGCCGACCCGGACGCGGACCCGGGTGCCCCCGCCGCCGCGACCCCCGAGGCCACCGCCGCCACCGGCTGACCGGCGGGTCCGGCAGGACGGCCGGACCGCCGGCGCCGCCGCAGCAGGCCCGTACGCAGCCGTACGCAGCCGTACGCAGCACGAGGAAAGAGCCGCACAGATGCAGACGTCACCGCACCGCGCCCGCACGGGCCGCGCCGTGCTGGCCCTCGACGAGGGCACCACCGGCACCCGGGCCGGACTCGTCCTGGAGGACGGCTCCGCCCACGAGGTCCGCTACCGCGCGATCGAGGTCGACCACCCCGACGACCTCTGCGTGGAACAGGACCCGGTGGAGATCTGGACCGCCACGGTCGACGTGGCACGCGAAGCGGTCGCCCTCGCCCGCCGCGACGGCATCACCGTCACCGCCGTCGCGCTCAGCACCCAGCGCGCCACGGCGATGCTGTGGGACAGCGCCACCGGACTGCCGTTGCTGCCCGCCGTGGTCTGGCAGGACCGCCGCCACGCCACCGAGCTGGCCGGTCTCGAAGCCCGCTGGGACAGCGTGCTGACGGCACGCCAGGGGCGCCCGGTGGGCTCCCGCTCCCCGTTCCTGTGGGCCGCCCGGCAGCTCGCCCGCCACCCGGAGGTGGCCGCCGCCCACCGCGCCGGGCGCCTGCGGTTCGGCACCGTGGACACCTGGCTGATGTGGCACCTCACCGGCGGCGCCGTGCACGCCACCACCCCGACCAACGCCGCCTCCACCGGCGGCTATCTGCTCACCGCGCACGCCTGGGACGAGGAGTGGATCGACGCGCTCGGCTTCCCCCTCGACCTGCTGCCCGGCCTGCTCGCCGACGACGCCGTGTTCGGCGAGACCGATCCCTCGGTGCTCGGCGTACGGGTGCCGGTGGCCGCCTCCATGGGCGACCAGCACGCCGCGCTCGTCGCCCTGGGCGGCCTGGCCACCGGACAGGCCATGGGCATGTTCGGCACCGGCGCCTTCGTCGACGCCGCCACCGGCACCGTGCCCGCCCTGCCCCGCCCCGGCATCGCCGGGGTCGTCGCCCAGCCCGGCCGCCGCCAGGGCGGCACCACCCACTACAGCCTGGAGGCGTACACCTCCACGGTCGGCTCCGCACTGCGCTGGCTCTGCGAGGACCTGCGCCTGTTCGACTCGCCCCGCGAACTGGGCGAGGCCGCCGTCCGCGCCACCGCCCGGCCGGACGCCGGTCCCCGCTTCCTGCCCGCCTTCGCCGGGGTCCGTACGCCCCTGTGGCGGCCGGGCGCCACCGCGGCCCTCACCGGACTGACCCTGGCCACCACCCGCGACGACCTGGCCCGCGCCGTCCTCGACGGCATCGCGCACTCCGTGTGCGACCTCGTCGACGGCGTCGCCGGCACCCTGGGCGCCCCGCTCAGCCGGCTGCGCGTCGGCGGCGGCGTCTCCGGCAGCGACCCGCTGATGCAGACCCAGGCCGACCTGACCGGGCTGGCCGTCGAACGCGTCGCCGACTCCGCCACCGCCAGCCTGCGCGGCACCGCCTACCTCGCGGGCGTCGCCCAGGGCCTGTGGACCTCCCTGGAAGAGGTCGTCGAGGCCCAGCCGCGCGGCCGGACCTTCGAACCCGCGCTGGACACCGCGGGCCGCGCCGCACGCCGCGCCGACTGGCGCGCACTGCTCGACCACCACCTCGACACACCCGAACCGACCCCCCACTGACGGCACCCCCGTGCCGTCACGCGCGGACCGCCCGAGGACCGCGCACCGAACCACCCAGGAGTTGATGTTGTGATCACCATGCCCGCCCGGAAGCCGCGGCGCTCCGCCGCGGCGACCCGTCGAGCCCCGCTGCTGCTCGACCGCGCGGCGGCCAGGCGCAGGCTGGCCGACGACACCTACGACGTCCTCGTCGTCGGCGGCGGCATCACCGGTGCCTACGCCGCCCTGGACGCGGCCTCCCGGGGGCTGCGCACTGCGCTGATCGAGAAGGACGACTTCGCCTCCGGCACCTCCTCGAAGTCCTCGAAGATGGTCCACGGCGGTCTGCGCTACATCGAGCAGGGCAACGTCAACCTGGTCCGCCACTCCCTCCTCGAACGCCACCGCTTCCGCCGGAACGCCCCGCACCTGGTGCACCGGCTGCCGTTCCTCTTCCCGGTCCTGGAGAAGGAAGGCGTCTTCGACGCCCGCCTCGCCAAGGGCTTCGAGGGCCTGCTGTGGACCTACGACCTGGTCGGCGGCTGGCGCATCGGCAAGCTGCACCAGCGGCTCACCGTGCCCGAGGTGCTCGCCCAGGCCCCCACCCTGCGCGCCGAGAACCTCAAGGGCGGCCTGCTGTACTTCGACGCCCGCACCGACGACGCCCGCCTGGTGCTGACCGTCGCCCGCACCGCGGCGGCGCTCGGCGCCACCGTCCTCAACGGCGTCCGCGCCGACGGACTGCTGATGAGCGGCGGCCGGGTCGCCGGGGCGAAGGTCACCGCCGACGGCGACACCTTCGAGATACGCGCGCACGCCGTCGTCAACGCCACCGGAGTGTGGACCGACGAACTCGACGCGCAGGCCGACGCGGGACACGCCCCGCAGGTGCGGCCCGCCAAGGGCGTCCACATCGTCGTCCCCTGGGACAAGGTGCGCATCAACTGCACGGTCACCGTGCCCATCCCGGGCCGTGCCCGCCGCGCCACCTGCACCCGCTGGGGCAACACCGTCGTCCTCGGCACCACCGACGAGGACTACCAGGGCTCCCCGGACGACGTGCACTGCACCCGCCAGGAGATGGAGTTCCTGCTCGAAGGGGCCAACACCGCCTTCGAGGGCAAGCTCACCCCGGACGACGTGGTCGGCTCCATCGGCGGACTGCGCCCGCTGGTCGGCGGCAAGGAGGGCGCCACCCTCGACATGCGGCGCGACCACCACATCACGATCGGCCGCACCGGCATGGTCACCGTCACCGGCGGCAAGCTCACCACCAGCCGCCACATGGGCGAACTCGTCATCGACAAGGTGATGACCGTCCTCGGCCGCAGCGCCCGCAGCCGCACCGCCCGGCTGCCGCTGCTCGGCGGCGCCGGCTACGACGCCGAGGCCGTGGCCGCCTCCGGCGGACTCGCCGCCCACCTGGGCGAACGCTACGGCACCGAGGCCCGCTTCGTCGGCGATCTCGTCCAGGAGGACCCCACCCTCGCCGAACCGGTCGTCCCCGGACTGCCCTACACCCGCGCCGAGGTCGTCTACGCCGCCCGCGCCGAAATGGCCCGCTCCGTCGACGACGTCCTGTCCCGGCGCACCCGCGCCCGGCTGTTCGCCCGCGACGCCTCCGCCGGTGCCGCCCAGGCCGTCGGTGAACTCCTCGGCGCCGAACTCGGGTTCAGCCAGGCCCAGATCGAGCGCACCGTCGCCGACTACCTCTCCTCCGTCCGTCACGAACGGTCCATCCTCCTCGAAGGGGCAGCAGCATGATCAGCCGTCAGACCATCACCCACCCGTTCAACCGCGGCACCTACACGGTCGGCGCGCCCAGCCCCGCCAAGTGGGCCAGGAACACCCCGGTCGGCGACGGACCTGCGGCCCTCCAGACCGACCCGGTCCAGGTCCCCGACAGCGTCGTCGAGGCGCTGCGCGGCGCCGCCCGAGCCGTCCACACCGAACGCGCCGAGGTGGTCGCCCGCACCCGCGACTGGTGGGCCGGATCCATGATCGGCGAGACCGAGGGCCGCCCCGCCACCCCGGACGCGGTCGTCGTGGAGGCCGCCGACGCCGACCAGGTCGCCGCCGTCCTGCGCATCTGCCACGACGCCGGGATCCCCGTCACCCCCTCCGCCGGCCGCTCCAACGTGACCGGCGCCGCACTGCCCGTCTTCGGCGGCGTCGTCCTCGACCTGTGCGGCCTCGACCGGATCACCGGCTTCGACGCCACCTCCCACGTCGTCGACGTACAGGCCGGGATGTTCGGCGACCTCTTCGAGAAGCAGCTCCAGGAGGAGTACGGCGTCACCACCGGCCACTGGCCGTCCGCGTTCGCCCTGTCCACGGTCGGCGGCTGGATCGCCTGCCGCGGCGCCGGACAGCTCTCCACCCGCTACGGCAAGATCGAGGACATGGTCGTCGGCGTCGACGTCGTCCACGCCGACGGCACCCGCGCCACCTACGGCGACTACGCCCGCGCCGCCGTCGGCCCCGATCTGCGCCAGCTGTTCATCGGCTCCGAGGGCACCCTCGGCGTCATCGTCGCCGCCCGGCTGCGCGTCCACCCGCTGCCCGAGTACGCCCGCGCCCTCGCCTACGGCTTCGACACCTTCGCCGAGGGCCTGGACGCCTGCCGCGCCATCCTCCAGCGCGGCGCCACCCCGGCCGTGCTGCGCCTGTACGACAAGCTGGAGTCCGGCACCCACTTCGGCCGGCCGGACACCAACCTGCTGCTCATCGCCGACGAGGGCGATCCGGCCGTGGTCGACGCCGGGATGGACGTGGCCGCCGAGATCTGCTCCGCCCACGGCCCCGAACTCGACTCCGAGGCCGTCTTCGCCCGCTGGCTCGACGAGCGGATGCTGGTCGGCAAGTCCTCCGACGGCTTCACCCCGGGCCCCGGCTTCGTCGCCGACACCCTGGAGATGGCCGCCTCCTGGAAGGACCTGCCCGCCGTCTACGACGAGGTGGTGGCCGCCGTCGAGGCGGTGCCCGGCACCCTCGCCGTCTCCGCGCACCAGTCCCACGCCTACACCGACGGCGCCTGCGTCTACTTCTCGCTGCGCGGCGAGGTGGCCCCCGAGGACCGCCGCACCTGGTACCGCGCGGTGTGGGACGCCGCCAACGCCGTCCTCGTCGCCCACCGCGCCGCCCTCAGCCACCACCACGGCTGCGGACTGCTGCGCGGCCCCTACGTCGCGGACTCCCTCGGCGCCGGCTTCGCCACGTTCACCGCGGTCAAGGCCGCCCTGGACCCGGCAGGCATCCTCAACCCTGGCAAGCTGGGACTCTCCAGCCGCTTCGGTACGCCGCCCCTCTCCTGACCCGCGCGTACCCCGTCCCAGGAGTCAGGCCACCGCCATGAACCCCGCCGCCCGGCCCAGCGCCGCCCTCGACCCGCGCCTCGCCCGCGCCTTCGCCGACGTGCCCGTCGTCGCGTCCGTCGTGGGCGGCAAACCCCTGCGGGACTTCCTGACCGCCCCCGTCAGGGTGTGCATCCTCGCCTCCTTCGCGGTCGGCGAACTGCCCAAGGTCGTGGGGGCGCTGGGGCGGGCCCAGCGGATCGTGTTCGTCAACGTGGACAGCAGCCCGGGACTGGCCCAGGACCGCGGCGCGCTGGAGTTCCTCAAGGAACTCGGCGCGCACGGCGTGGTCAGCACCCGGCTCAACCTCATCGAGAAGGGCCGCCCGCTCGGGCTGCTGACCATGATGAAGGTCTTCGTCACCGACCGCTCCAACCTGCGCCGCAGCCTGGACGCCGTCGCGCACGGCGGCCCCGACCTGGTCGAGATCATGCCCGCGCCGATCACCGGCCGGATGAGCCAGGAGGCCCGGCGCGCCCTGTCGCCGTCCGTCGCCGCCGGCTTCGTCGAGACCGCCGAGGACGTGGCCCTCGCCCTCTCCCTCGGCTCGGTCGCCGCCGCCACCTCCGACCCCCGCCTGTGGCATCTGCGCCGCGACCACCTCCCACCCGCACCCCAGGAGTAGTCCCACCGTGAGCTTCACCGTCATCGCCCGCTACCGCTGCCTGCCCGGCCGCCAGGACACCGTGCTCGGCCTCCTGGACCGTATGGCGGCGGCCTCCCGCGCCGAACCCGGCTGCCTCGGCTACCGCGTCCACCAGGGCACCGAGGACCCCCGCGCCATCGCCCTGTACGAGGAGTACGCCACCGAGGCGGACTTCACCGCCCACTGCGCCGCCGCGCACTTCCAGGACATCGTCCTCGCCCAGGTCGTACCGCTCCTGGAGAGCCGCGACGTGCTGCGCTGCGCGCCCCGCCCGGAGGTGAGCGCGTGAAGACCCGCGCCGCCGTCCTGCGCGAGGTCTCCCGCCGCCGCCCCTACGGCGGGACCCGCCCCCTCGAGATCGAGGAACTGGACCTCGGCGCCCCGCGCGCGGGCGAGGTCAGGGTGCGCACGGCCGCCGCCTCGCTGTGCCACTCGGACCTGTCCGTCGTCAACGGCGACCGGGTCCGGCCGCTGCCCATGGCCCTGGGCCACGAGGCGGTCGGCGTGGTCGAGGAGACCGGCCCCGGGGTCGACCGGCTCGTCCCCGGCGACCATGTGGCGCTCGTCTTCGTGCCGAGCTGCGGCTACTGCGCACGGTGCACCGAGGGCCGGCCCGCCCTGTGCGACCGGGCCGCCGCCGCCAACGGCTCCGGCGCCCTGCTGCACGGCCCGTCCCTGCTCACCGACGCCGCGGGCGAGCGGGTCCACCACCACCTCGGCGTCTCCGCGTTCGCCGAACACGCCGTGGTCGCCCAGGAGTCGGTGGTCCCGATCCCCGCCGACGTGCCGTTCGCCGTGGCCTCGCTGTTCGGCTGCGCCGTCCTCACCGGCGCCGGGGCCGCCATCAACACCGCACGCCTGGGCCCCGGCCGCTCCGCCGTGGTGTACGGGCTCGGCGGGGTCGGCCTGTCGGCCGTGCTCGGGGCCCGCGCCGCGGGCGCGGGCCCGATCGTCGCCGTCGACCCGGTGCCCGCCAAACGCGACCTCGCGCTCCGCCTCGGCGCCACCCACGCCTTCGCCCCCGACGAGGCGCTGGAGGCGGTGCGCGACCTGACCGGCGGGGGAGCGGAGGTGGCCATCGAGGCGGTCGGCAGCCCGCAGGTGATGGCGGCCTGCCTGGACGCGGTGGGCCGCGGCGGCACGGTCGTCCCGGTCGGCCTCCCGGCGCCCGGCCGGTCCCTCGAAGTGCCCGCGCTGGCCTTCGCGGGCGAGGGCAAGAGCATCGTCGGCTCCTACATGGGCGACGCGGTGCCGCGCCGCGACATCCCCCGCTTCCTCGGCCTGTGGCGCAGCGGCCTGATGCCGGTGGAGCACCTGCACACCGGCACCCTGCCGCTGGACGGCCTCAACACGGCCCTGGAGGAACTCGCCTCGGGCCGCGCGGTGCGCCAGGTCGTCGACACCTCGGGACTGCTGTCCGCGACCGCGTCCTGACCCCGCCGTCCCCGCCGCGCCACCGGCCCGTCTCCGCCCGTCACCGGGGGAGGCGGGCCAGCGCAGTCAGCAGCCGGTCGACGTCCTCGGCGTTGCTGTACGGCGCGAGTCCCACCCGTACGCCGCCCCCGTCGCCCAGGCCGAGGTGGCGCGAAGCCTCCAGCGCGTAGAAGGACCCGGCGGGCGCGTCCACGCCGTGCCCGGCCAGATGCGCGGAGACCTCGGCCGGGCGCAGGCCCGCCACGGTGAACAGCAGCGTCGGGGTGCGGTGCGCCGCGCGCGAGTGGACGGTGATCCCGCCGAGGTCCGCGAGCCCCCGTTCGATCCGCTCCCGCAGCACGGACTCGTGGGCCTCCAGCGCGGCGAAGGAGGCGGCCAGACGCGCCCGGCGGCCGCCGCGCGCCGCGCCGTCCAGACCGGCGAGGAAGTCCACGGCGGCAGCGGCCCCGGCCAGCAACTCATAGGGCAGTGTGCCCAGTTCGAAGCGCTCGGGCACGGCGTCACTGGACGGCAGCAGCTTGTCGGGCCGCAGCCCCTCCAGGAACTCGGGCCGGGCCGCGAGCACTCCCAGGTGCGGCCCGAGGAACTTGTACGGCGAGCACACCAGCGTGTCCGCGCCCAGCGCCGCGAGGTCCACCGCCGCGTGCGCGGCGTGGTGCACCGCGTCCACGTGCAGCAGCGCCCCGGCCCCGTGCGCCAGCGCGGCGACGGCCGGGACGTCGGGGCGGGTGCCGATGAGGTTGGACGCCGCGGTGAGCGCGACAAGACGGGTGCGCGGGGAGAGCACCGCCGCCACACGCCCGGGGTCCAGTTCGCCGGTGTCCGCGTCGAAGTCCGCGCACCGCACCGCCGCCCCGGCCGCCTCGGCCGCCTGGATCCAGGGCCGGATGTTGGAGTCGTGGTCCAGGCGCGTCACCACCACCTCGTCGCCCGGCCCCCAGGTCCGGGCGAGCGTGCGGGACAGGTCGTAGGTCAGCTGGGTGGCGCTGCGGCCGAAGACCACGCCCCGCGGGTCGGCGCCGAGCAGATCGGCCAGCGCGCCGCGCGCCCGCGCGACGATGCCGTCCGCGTTGCGCTCGCCCTCGGTGGTGCGGCCCCGGTTGGCCAGCGGACGGGACAGGGCCTCGGCGACGGCGTCGATGACCGGCTGCGGTGTCTGGGTGCCGCCGGGCGCGTCGAAACGCGCCGAGCCGGACTTCAGGGCGGGGATCCGCGCGCGGACCGCGTCGACGTCGAGGGCCATGGGAACTCCTGGTGGGCGCGGGCGGCTCCGGGCGGCGTCGGCTGACGCGGCGCTCCCATGATCGCAGCCAGGACCGCTCCAGGGCAGGGGCAGGCACCGCGAAAAATGGTATTCCATTTTTCGGTCCCGGCTCTTGACGGTGCTCTGCGGCGCTCATTACGTTCTGGTCCACCCGGAAGCGCTCTTCCGTTCTGTGGAAATCACGCACCCCCTCGTCCCTCCCCCCGATCCCAGGAGTCCTGCATGACTGCCCTGGAAGACCGGTCGTCCGTACACAGCGGCACCATGGCCACCAGCTCCGCCCTCTACACCCACGACCTCGCCCCCACGAAGCGGGAAGGGCGCCGCTGGGGCGCCTACAGCGTCTTCACGCTGTGGGCCAACGACGTGCACAGCCTGGGCAATTACGCCTTCGCCCTCGGCCTGTTCGCCCTCGGTCTGAATGTGTGGGGCATCCTGGCCGCCTTCGCGCTCGCCTCCGTCCTGCTCTTCCTCCTGCTGACCCTCTCCGGCTTCATGGGCCACCGGACCGGAGTCCCCTTCCCCGTCATGAGCCGGATCGCCTTCGGCGTCAGGGGCGCGAAGATACCGGCCGCCGTCCGCGGGGCCGTCGCCATCACCTGGTTTGGTATCCAGACCTATCTCGCCTCGTCCGTCCTGAGCATCCTCCTGGTCGCGCTCGTCCCCTCGCTGGGCCGCCTGGACACCAACTCCCTGCTCGGCCAGTCCACCCTGGGCTGGATCACCTTCCTGGCGCTGTGGGCGCTACAGGTGCTCATCGTCAGCTACGGCATGCGGATGATCCGCCGCTACATGGCCTTCGCCGCGCCCACCACCCTGCTCACCATGTGCGCCCTCGCGGTGTGGATGTTCGTCCGCGCGGGCGGCTCCGTCTCCCTCGACGACGGCGCCCCGCTCACCGGCGGCGCCATGTGGCTCCAGGTCTTCCAGGCCGCCGCCCTGTGGGTGGTCGTCTACGGCACGTTCGTCCTCAACTTCTGCGACTTCACCCGCTCCGCGCGCAGCCGCGCCGCCATCGTCCGCGGCAACATCGTCGGCATCCCCGTGAACATGCTCTTCTTCGCCTGCATCGTGGCCGTCCTCAGCGGAGCCCAGTTCACACTGGACGGCCGCGTCATCACCAGCCCCACGGACATCGTCCGCACCGTCCCCCACATGTTCCTGCTGGTCCTGGCCTCGCTCGCCCTGATCGCCCTCACTGTGGCGGTCAACCTGCTGGCCAACTTCGTGGCGCCCATCTACGCCCTGGTCGACCTGTTCCCCCGCAGGCTCGACTTCCGGCGGGCCGGCCTGGTCAGCGCCGTCCTCGGCCTGGTGATCACGCCCTGGAACCTGTACGACAGCCCGGTCGTCGTCAACTACTTCCTCGGCGGCCTCGGCGCCCTCCTCGGCCCGCTGTTCGGCGTGATCATGGCCGACTACTGGCTGCTGCGGAAGGCGCGGGTGAACGTGCCCGCGCTCTACACCGAGGACCCGGACGCCGACTACCACTACCGCCGCGGCTACAACCCGCGCGCCGTCGCCGCGTTCCTGCCGAGCGCCGCCGCAGCCGTCACCGTCGCCCTGGTGCCGTACTTCCACGCCCTGGCCGGCTTCTCCTGGTTCGTCGGCGCCCTCCTCGCCGCCCTGCTCCACACGGCCGTCGCCGACCGCTCCGCACCCGTCCGCGACCTCGACGGCGAGGCCATCGCCGTCGCCGCGGAATAGCCCGACCGAACAGAAGGCCCCCGCCATGCGCATCCTCGTGGTCAACGTCAACACCACCCGGTCCGTCACCGACGCCATCGGCGCGCAGGCCGCCGAAGCGGCCGGTCCGGGCACCGAGATCGTCCCGCTGACCCCCGCCTTCGGCGCGGAGTCCGTCGAGGGCAACTACGAGAGCTACCTCGCCGCCGTCGCCGTCATGGAGACCGTGCGCGCCCACCCCGGCCCCTACGACGCGGTCATCCAGGCCGGATACGGCGAGCACGGCCGCGAGGGACTCCAGGAACTGCTGGACGTCCCCGTCGTCGACATCACCGAGGCCGCGGCGAGCACCGCCCGGTTCCTGGGCCGCCGCTACTCCGTCGTCACCACCCTCGACCGCACGGTCCCGCTGATCGAGGAACGCCTCGACGTGGCCGGACTGAGCGCCCGCTGCGCCTCCGTACGCGCCACCGGCCTGCCCGTGCTCGACCTCGAACGCGACCCGCGCGCCGCCGCCGACGCCATCACCGAACAGGCCCTGCGCGCAGTGTCGGACGACCGCGCCGAGGTGATCTGCCTGGGCTGCGGAGGCATGGCCGGCCTCGCCGGGCAGGTCGCCGAGCGCACCGGGGTCCCGGTCGTCGACGGGGTGAGCGCCGCCGTGACGATCGCCGAGTCACTGGTCCGGCTCGGCCTCACCACCTCCAAGGTGCGCACCTACGCCCCGCCGCGGCCCAAGAAGCTCGCCAACTGGCCGCCGCGCACGGCCTGATCCCGCCGACCGCGGCGCCCGGAGCCGCCGCGGCCCCGGGGTATCCTGACGGGCCGCCCCGCCGCGCGTCCGCACGGACCCGGCCGGTGCCGCGGCGAACGGCGGACGAAGGACGAAGATGACGGAGCCAGGGGACTTCATGCCCGAGTCCGAGCGGGTGACCCGGCAGTTGCGCGACGAGATCCTGGACGGGGTACGGGGACCCGGCAGCCGTCTGGTGGAGCGCGAACTGGCCGAGGCGCTCGGTGTGAGCCGGCTCCCGGTGCGCGAGGCGCTGAAGACCCTGGTGTCCGAGGGCCTGGTGACCCCGCGCCCGCGCACCTGGGCGGTGGTGCGCGAGTTCACCGCCAGCGACGTCGCCGATCTCGACGAGGTCCGCTCGGCCCTGGAGACCCTGGCCTTCCGGCTCGCCGCCCAGCGCCACACCCGCGACGGTCTGCGGCGGCTGCGCGCCGACCTGGACGCCGAGCTGGAGGCGGCCCGCGCCGGTGACGCGGTCCGGGCCCGCCGGTCGGCGGCCGACTTCCACCAGACCGTCACCGCCCTGGCCGCCAACGAACTGCTGAACGAACTCGACCGCGTCCTCAGCAGCCGCATGCGGTGGTTCCGCGGCCGCCACGACGACCTGCTGGGGGTGGCCCGGGAACACGAGGACCTGTACCAGGCGATCGCGGCCCGCGACGTCGCCCGCGTCGAGGCCCTCGTCCTGCACCACCTGGCCACCGGCCGCACCGCGGCCCTCGGCCACCGCGCCCACGACACCCGCGGCGACGCCTGAACGGCCGCGCCGCCGGACCCCCGGGTCAGGTCTTGCGCAGGTCGGGGGCCGGGACGCCGATCAGCAGGCGGCGTACCGCGTCCCAGGCCCCGCGCAGGGCGCGGGCCACCTCGGGCGGGTCGCTGCCCATGATCCGGACCCACGCCCCGCAGTCCTCGGGCAGCACGCTCACGCCGAAGGCGGGCCCGGCGCCGCGCAGGGCCTCGTGCAGGGTGTCGGCGACCTCGGCCGCGGGGGCGAGCGGGGTCAGCACATGCAGGGTGGCCATCAGGTCGTGACCGCCGAAGACCGCGGGACCGGTCACCGCGCCCGCCGCGCCCGGATCCAGACGTACGGTGTCCACCACCAGCGGTTCACCGTCCGGGCGGGTGATCTCCAGATCGCTGAAGAGCAGCCGGTAGGCGTGCCGTTCCCCGCGGGCCAGCCGGCCGGCCGCGACCGTCTCGCCCAGCAGCACGGTGGCCGTCGGATCGGCGGTCACCAGGGTCTGCTGGTAGAAGCGGGCGTCCCGGTAGGGGATCAGCGGGTCGGGCAGGTACTCGACGTAGCTCTCCGCCCCGGCGGTCAGGTGGACGACCTGGGTGGCGTGGTCGAACTCCGTCCGGTGCAGCTTGGTGGCCGCCTGCGTCGTCAGGTGCACGGCGGTGCCCGCTCCGCAGTCGATGTCGATGCGGTTGCGGTCGGCCTGCACGATGCCGCCCCCGGTGGACATCAGATAGGTCACCGGCATGTCCGGCCGCAGCGGGTCCACGTACAGCGGCCGCATGATCTGCAACGGCGACTTCTGGTAGCGGTCCACGAGTTCGGTGCGGTCGCCGACCCGGGCGTAGCGCAGTTCGAGCAGGCCGACCTTGCCGGGGCGCCCGGCGGCCAGGGTGTCCGGCGCGCCGGTCAGCTCGCGCATCCGGGCCGGCACCCGCCGGGGTTCGTAGTGGGCGGGGTCCAGCCGCGCGGGCGCCCCCCTCACGCGGACGCCGCCGGGGCGCCGGCCGGGTCGGCGGCCTCGTGGGCGAGCACGAAGTCGGCGATGGTGTCCAGGCCGTCGCCGGTCAGGGAGTTGGTGAGCACCACGGGCCGGCCCTGCCGTACCGCGTAGGCGTCCGACTCCATCTGCGCCAGGTCGCAGCGCACGTACTGGGCGATGTCGACCTTGTTGATGACGAGGAGTTCGCACTCGGTGATGCCCGGACCGCGCTTGCGGGGCATCTTGTCGCCCTCGGCGGTGTCCAGCACGAACAGGAACAGGTCGACGAGGGCCGGGCTGAAGGTGAGCGTCAGGTTGTCGCCGCCGCTCTCGAAGAGCAGCGTGTCCACCTCCGGGTGGCGTTCCAGGATCTCGTCGGCGGCGGCCTGGTTCATCGTCGGGTCGTCCCGGACGGCGGTGTGCGGGCAGGCGCCCGTCTCGACGCCGACGATGCGGTCCGCGGCGAGGATCCCGTCCAGGGTGCGCCGTACGTGCGCGGCGTCCTCGGAGGTGTAGATGTCGTTGGTGATCACGGCCGGGGTGCGGCCGCGTCCGATCAGCACCGGGACCAGCGCCTCGATCAGCGCGGTCTTGCCGGAGCCGACCGGCCCGGCGACACCCACGCGCAGCACACCGTCGGGGGTGCGCCGGACGAGGTCGTCGTCGTGGTGGTGGGAGCCCTTGACCTGGGTGGGGTCGTGCATGGTGATCCTTGTCGGACGTAGGGACGGGGGAGGGGGGAAGAGGAGGCGGAGGGGGAAGGGAGGCGGTGACGGGGGGCCGGGGCGCTCAGCTCGCGAACAGCCGTGCCTCGGCGCGTTCGTGACGGCCCGCCATGACATCGGCCACCGGGACGCAGCCGCCGAGGTCGGCGAGCTCGCGGTCCAGGGCCGCCGCCACGGTCTCCTCGATCACCGGGGCGGCGCCGTGCAGCACCACCTGCGCCCGCCGGTGGTCGGTGAGCCGGAGCCGCAGCGCGGCCCCGGTGAAACTGGCCGCGAAGGCGAACAGCTCGCAGGTGACGGCCTGTTCGACGGTGAGCCCGTTGCCCGCGTGGACGACACCGGCGACCACCGGCTGGCAGCCGCGCACCGCGCCGTCCCGGTACAGCTCCCGGTAGCGCTCGATCGGGGCCGTGCCGTAGACCTCCGCGGCCAGGTCGAGCAGCTGCCGCCCGGTGCGCACCGCGGCCTGCCGCGCCTCCCGGCCCAGCTTGGTGGCGTGCAGCCGCCGTTCCACGGCCACCACCTCGTCCCAGTCGCCCGCGCCGGCCGCGCGATGGGTGAGGGCGAGCGCGGTGGCGTCGGACGGGCCCACGCTGTGGCGGAGCAGGTCCGCGAGGAGCGCGGGCAGGGTGCGCGGGGTGACCGCGCGCGCCTGCTGGAAGCCCTCCAGGCCGTGCGAGAGGGTGTAATAGCCGCTGGGAAAGGCCGAGTCGGTGAGCTGGAGCCCGGTCAGCAGCGCCGGGATCGGCATCGGGTCGTTCACGCCGGGTGTCCGTTCCTGCCGGGGCCGTCGGTCGCCGTCCGGCCGCGGGGGGACCGCGGGACGCCGGGCGCCCCGCGGACCGTCATGGGTGGGGTCAGACGATGTAGAAGAGCTGGTTGAGCGGAAGGCGCTCGGCCGGTTCGATGGTGGCGGGTTCGCCGTCCACGGTGACCTTGTACGTCTCCGGGTCGACGTCGATGCGCGGCAGCGCGTCGTTGCGGACCATGTGCTGCTTGCCGACGGTGCGGCAGCGCTGCACCGGCTCGATCCGCCGCTGGAGCCCCAGCTCGCCGGGGACACCGGCGGCGATGGACGCCTGCGACATGAAGGTGACCGAGGTGCGCGACCTGGCCCGGCCGTAGCTGCCGAACATGGGCCGGTAGTACACCGGTTGGGGCGTGGGCAGGGAGGCGTTCGGGTCGCCCATCAGCGCCCAGTTCACCATGCCGCCCTTGATGACCAGCTTGGGCTTGGCGCCGAAGGAGTTGATCGGCCAGAGCACGATGTCGGCGAGCTTGCCGGGCTCCAGCGAGCCGATCACATCGGCCGCGCCCACCGCGATCGCCGGGTTGATGGTGAGCTTCGCCAGATAGCGCAGCACCCGCGCGTTGTCGTTGCGGGAGCTGTCCTCGGCCAGCGCGCCGCGCATCTCCTTGCAGTGGTGCGCCGTCTGGAAGGCACGCGCGAAGGACTCGCCGACCCGGCCCATGGCCTGGGAGTCGGAGGAGAAGATGCTGATCACGCCGAGGTCGTGCAGCACCGTCTCGGCGGCGATGGTCTCCGCGCGCACCCGGCTGTCGGCGAAGGACACGTCCTCGGGGATGTCCCGGGACAGGTGGTGGCAGACCATCACCATGTCCAGCAGCTCGTCCACCGAGTTGATGGTGTACGGCAGCGTCGGGTTGGTGGACGCCGGCAGCACGTTGGGCTCACCGGACACCCGCATGATGTCCGGGGCGTGGCCGCCGCCCGCGCCCTCGGTGTGGAAGGTGTGGATGGTCCGGCCGTCGATCGCGGACAGGGTGTCCTCGAAGAAACCGCCCTCGTTGAGGGTGTCGGTGTGGACGGCCATCTGCACGTCGTACTCGTCGGCGACGCGCAGCGCGGTGTCGATGGTGGCCGGGGTGGCGCCCCAGTCCTCGTGCACCTTGAGCCCGGCGACGCCCGCCTCGACCTGCTCGCGCAGCGCCTCGGGCAGGCTGCCGTTGCCCTTGCCGAGCAGCCCCACGTTGACCGGCAGGTCCTCGACGGCCTCCAGCATGCGGTGGATGTTCCACGGGCCGGGGGTGCAGGTGGTGCCGTTGCTGCCGTCGGTGGGGCCGGTGCCGCCGCCGAAGAAGGTGGTGATGCCGTTGGACAGGCCCTCCTGGGCCTGCTGCGGCGAGATGAAGTGGATGTGGGTGTCGATGCCGCCGGCCGTGGCGATCAGGTGCTCGCCGGAGACGACCTCGGTGCCGGGGCCGATCACCAGTTTGGGGTCGACGCCGTTCTGCACATGCGGGTTGCCGGCCTTGCCGACCCCGACGATCAGACCGCCGCGGACGCCGATGTCGCCCTTGACCACGCCCAGCACCGGGTCGAGCACCACGACATTGGTGATCACCAGGTCGAGGGCGCCCTCGCGGTTGAGCGCGGCCGGGTCCTGGGCCATGCCGTCGCGGATGGCCTTGCCGCCGCCGTAGACTGCCTCGTCGCCGTAGGAACCGGCGTTGTGGTCGTACTCGACCTCGACGACCAGATTGGTGTCGGCCAGGTGGAACCGGTCGCCCACGGTGGGGCCGAACAGGTCCGTGTACTGCTTGCGCGGGATGATCGCCATCAGCGGTCGGCCCCCTCGTTCTCGGTGTCGGCGTCGGTGACGCGGTCGGTGCCGTCGGCGGTGAATCCCCGCTCGGTGGCGCGGCGCACGGCGGCGCGCCGGGTGTCGGCGGCGTTCAGACCGCCGTTGACCAGGGCGGCGAAGCCGACGAGCCGCCGGGTGCCGCCGAAGGCGACCAGCTCGACCTCGCGGGTGTCCCCGGGCTCGAAGCGCACGGCGGTGCCGGACGGGATGTCCAGGTGCATGCCGTAGGCGGCCTCGCGGTCGAACCGCAGGGCGCGGTTCACCTCGAAGAAGTGGTAGTGCGAGCCGATCTGCACGGCGCGGTCGCCGGTGTTGGCGACGGTCAGACTGGCCTTCGCCCTACCGGGGTTGATCTCCACGGGGTCGTCCCCGTAGAGGTAGTGGGCTCCACCCGACATCGTTGTCTCCTAGTTCCAGGCGGTGAATCAGGCGGGCTCAGGCGCTGATGGGATCGTGGCAGGTGACGAGCTTGGTGCCGTCCACGAACGCCGTCTCGACCTGGAGGACGGTGAGCATCTCGCGCACCCCGGGCATGACGTCGTCGGCGGTGACGACCTTGCGGCCCAGCTCCATGCACTCGGCCACGGTGTGCCCGTCGCGGGCGGCCTCCAGGACGGCCTCGGTGATCAGCGCGGCGGCCTCGCTGTAGTTGAGCTTGGTGCCCCGGGCCCGGCGGCGGCGGGCCAGGTCGGCCACCACGTAGACGTGGAGCTTGTCGATTTCGCGCGGTGCGAGGTTCATGGCGTCACTTCGCTTTCTCCAACGAGATGCCGGGCCGGTCCAGGGCTGGAACGGCCGCGAGGAAGAGCCAGGTCGTCACGACGAACGGCCAGGTGAAGGGGGACCCGCCGGACGGCTGGGCGAACGCCTGCCAGGCGGCGGTGAAGGGCACCGAGGCCACGGCGGCGAGCGCGGCGTACCCGGCGGTCCACGGGGTGAGGGGCAGGAAGGTGGCGGCCAGGGCTATCGCCACCAGGACCGCGTTGTAGCCGTACAGACCGGCCTCGATCCGGTCGGCGGGCAGGCCCATGGCACAGGCGGTGAGGACCGCGACGACGCTGCCGCAGACCGCGGCGACGGCGGCGGTGCGGGAGGCGACGAGCAGCCCCGCGAGCAGGATCAGGCCCGCGTACCACTGGTCGAGCAGGAAGATCTGCGCGATGCCGTCGCAGCAGGCCCGGCCGAACTCCGCGGCGGACAGGGCGGTGAAGCCGTCCGCGGCGACCGGCGGCGCCGCGGCGGCCGGTGCCGTGGGCAGGGCGATCGCCAGCACCCCGGCGACCAGGCAGAAGGGGGCCGTCAGCGCGGGCAGCCCGATCCGGCCGAGCAGCCGCCCGGCCGCCGCGCCGATCACCGCGCACACCGCGGCGGCCAGCACGGCGAGCACGGCGGTCCGCCACGAGGCGCCGAGCCGGACGACGACCGCGATGCCGGTGAGGCAACCGCAGTAGCCCTCAAGGCCCTTGGCCAGTCCGCCCCGGTCGGCACCCAGGACCGCGGCGGCCGCGGTGGACGAGACCACGCCGAGCAGTCCGTAGACGCCGATGCGCCAGCCGCCCGCGAACAGCGCGAGCGCGAACAGCAGTCCGGTCCAGGCACTGGGGCTGAGGGCGACCTGCGCGATGCCCCGCAAGTGGGTCCGTCCCAGCCGCCCCACGTCGGCGGGTACCCAGCCTCCGGACTGTCCACCCCGCCCTCCAGCAGGCATGCCTTCTCCTCGTCAGGGAACATCTCGGGGCACCAACGAACGCTGACGCACGACGAGAAGCTGCGTGATCAACAACTTGTTGAAGGCTACGCCTGGACCTGACGGGGGAATTTCACCAGCACGATGTGACAGCGCGGTTACGTTTGGAGATCGCCGCTGTTGAACGGGGGTCGGAACGGCGGCCGCCGGGACAGAACTTGATCATGGATTCGAAACCTTGGCACGCCCTTGGGGGTTTCCGGAAGAAAAACCGACCAAAGCGTGAAGGGTGGGGGCGCCGCGTGGGGCGGCTGGTGCGCGCGGCGGGCGGTGCGCCGGGAGGACCCGGCCCGCGCACCGCCCGCCGGCTCGCCGCTCAGGCCGCCGGATAGGGCAGCAGCGTGCTGTCGATCCGCTCCCAGGCGGACCTCAGCCCGGCGAGCAGCGCCGGGCGGTCCGCGGCGAGGTCGGCCTGTTCGCGGGCGTCCGCGACGAGGTCGTACAGATGGTCCCGGCCGTTCGCGTCCCGGTAGTACTTCCAACGGCCGCGCCGCAGCGCCCGGTTGCCGCGCACCCGCCAGAACAGGTCGCGCTCGGGCAGGTCCTCGCCGCGCAGCAGATGTCCGGCGAGGCTGTGTCCGTCCAGCGGGTACGCCGGGTCAGGGCGGGCACCGCCCAGCTCCAGCAGGGTGGCCGTCCAGTCGGGGGAGTACACCGGTTCGTGGCTGACCTGCCGGGCGTCGACGGCGGCCGGCCAGCGCAGCACGGTCGGCACCCGGATACCGCCCTCCAGCAGCTGCGACTTGCCGCCGCTGAGCGGCCACTGGTACGAGAAGCGCTCGCCGCCGTTGTCGCTGGCGAAGACGACGACCGTGTTCTCCTCCTGCCCCGAGCGGCGCAGCGCGGCGAGCACCCGACCGACCGCGGCGTCCAGGTCCTCCACCATCTGCCGGTACTTCTCCACCGAGCCGCCGTCGCTGTGCAGAAGAGCGCCGAGCACGTCGCCCGCGCGGATCCGCCCCGCGATCCGGGCCGCCGTCTCCTCGTCCCCCTCGGTCAGCCAAGGCCAGTGCGGAGTGGTGAAGTTGAGGTTCAGCAGCCAGGGCCTGCCGTGCGGGCGTGCCACGTACTCGGCGGCCCGCTCGGTCAGCACGGTGGTGTAGTAGCGCAGGTCCTGGTAGGTGGCGTCGCCCTCGTACAGGTCGTAGTCGCCGAGCTGGCCCAGCTTGGAGAAGTACTCCAGCGCGCCGCCGAAGTTGCCGAAGAACTCGTCCCAGCCCGACTTGGTGGGGCTGTGGTCGGGCAGCCAGCCGCAGTGCCACTTGCCGATCAGCGCGGTGGCGTACCCGGCCTTCTTCAGCAGCGACGCCACAGTGGGGTGGCCAGGGTCCAGGCCCTGCGTCCGGTCGCCGATGGGCTCGGCCAGACCGCCCCGGGTACGGCCCGGGTAGCGGCCGGTGTAGAGGCTGAACCGGGTGGGCGAGCAGGTCGCCGAACCGGCGTACGCGTCGGTGAAGCGCACTCCCTGGGCGGCCAGCCGGTCCAGGTTCGGTGTCCGGATGTGCGGGGCTCCGTAGGAGGAGAGGTCCGCCCAGCCCAGGTCGTCGCCGAGGATGAACAGGAAGTTGGGGCGCCCGCCGGGCCGGGCGCCCCGGCGGGCTCTGAAGGGCCGTTCGTCCCGGTCCTGGGCGGGCACCGTCGCCGCGTCGGCGGCCGGGGCGGCGACGGCGCCGACCGCGCCGCCGCCCACCAGACCGCCGAAGGCGCGGCGGGAGATGTTCGAAGTGTCGGGCATGCGGGATCCTTGTCCGGGCGCTCCCGGGGGCGGGGCGCGCATCAGTGGAGGGAGCGCCGCCGCGTACGGCGCACGGCACGCCCGGCCCTGCGGACCCGGGCGCGCGGGGCGCGCGGCGACGGCGTACGAAGACGCTCCCCGGAACCGGGAAGCGGGATCACTGCGAGGAGAGGGCCGAGGGCCCTTGAGGGCTCAGCGACAGATCGCGCTGGACTGACGGCACAGATCGACGTGCCGCCGCTCCACGAGCGCGGCGCACGCACCTCGGCGAGCAGCGGACGGCCTCATGCCGAGCGAGGCTGCCAGCCACCCGTCGGCCCGTCAAGAAGGGTCCGGATAGCGGGAATCGGCCGGGGCCGTGCCCGCACACGACCCAGGCTCACGTCGTGGCCCTCCCCGGAGCGGAAGAGATCCGTGCGCTGCACCTGCGGCACGCCCCGACGCAGGAGGCGTTCGACCTGGTGCACACGCACCGCGTGATCGTGCGGCACCTCACCCGCGCACTGCTCGCCCGCGCCCCGGTGCGCGCCGGCACCGAACCGGCGCCGGCCGGTGCGCTCCTCCACGACATCGGCGTCCGCCGGTTCTACGGCCCCGACGGCACCCTGGACGGCGCGGACCACGTCCGGCACGGCGTGCCGGGGCACGAACTGCCGTGCGAGGAAGGGCTGCCGGAGGAACTGTGCCGCTTCTGCTCCCCCCACACCGGTGTCGGCCTCCCCGCACACGACGTCCGCGCCCAGCGGCTCCCGCCACCCGGGGACCGCCTCGCGGAGACCATGGAGGAGCGGGCGGTGATGTACGCGGACACGTTCCACAGCAGGACCGCGCCGCCGGTCTTCCTGACGGCGGCGGCCTACGCCCGCCACGTCGTCGGGTTCGGCGCGGACAAGGTCCGCTCCTTCGACCGGTTGCGCGCGGAGTCCGGCGAGCCCGATGTGCGGGCGCTCGCCGCGCGCTTCGGACACGCCGTGCGGTGAGAGCCGCGGCGGCCGGGGCGGAGCGGCCGTGCGAGGGGGCCGCTCACCCGGTGGTCCCCGGGTCGCGGGTGGCGGGCCGGTCGGGAGTCGTGTCCTTCTGCCAGGCACCGGTGCCGAGCTTCCCCGTGGTGCCGAGGTCCAGTTCGGGGGTCACGGTCACGGGGGCGGCGCCGGGCCCGGCGACCACCCGCACATAGGGCGCGTCGACGGGATCGCTCTCCAGGCCCGTGGTGTTGCGCCAGACCAGCGTGGCACGCGCGCTCTCCCCGGGCGCCAGCACCAGGGGCGTGGGCTCGCCGTCGGCGCCGGTCCCGGTGGCGATCGCGGCGCCGCCGTGCAGGACGCGCACACCGTCGACCGGCCGGTGCCGCTGGTCGAACAGCCGTAGCTGCGGATAGCCGTCGAGCCGGTAGGCGCGCGTCCCGCAGTTCGCCAGATGCAGCCCCACGACGCGCAGCCCCATGGCGGCGTCGCCCCGGTCGGCGTAGACACGTACCCCGGACGGCGGGCAGGGGCCTGTTTCGGACGGTGCCTCGGCGGTGGGGACGCTCCTCACCTTGATGACCCGTACCTGCGCCACGCCGTCCGAGCCCGGGGGCAGCACACCGGGGTCCACCGTGCGCCGCACGGTACGGCCGGGCGCGACCGGCGTCACCGTCTGCACCGCACTCACCTGGGCCGTCGCGGAGTTGGTGAGCAACTGGTAGGTGATCGTGTAGGTGAGGGTCTGCCGCGTGTCGTTGGTGACCTCGAACGCCGGGCAGCCGTTCTCGATCACGGTCCTGACCCGGTCCGTCGCCGTGTAGTCGGGGTTCGCGCCGGTGCCGGGGGTGCCGGGAGCTCCGGACGGGGCGGGTACGGCGCAGGCGGCGGAGGGCCGGCCGGGCGCGGCGCCGGGCCCTCGGGCGGCGGACTGCTCCGTGCCGCAGGCCGTGAGCAGCAGTCCGCCGGTGGCGAGGGCGACGGGGAGGACGAGGAGAGCGCGGCGCATGGGCCAAGTCGATCATCCGCGCCGCCCCGGGGCTGTGACGCACGGCACGTTCGTCCGTCACGGAGGTGTCACGACGTCAGGGAACGGGCGGCTCCGGTTCCCACCTCCGTCCCACCGGGCGCCTCAGTCCTTGTCGTTGGGCATCGTCCGGGTGACCCGGCCGCGGGCGGTCGCTTCGAGATAGCCGCTCTCGTGGTACTTGTTGCTCAGATAGACGGCCATGCCGAGCGGGGTGTCCCACGTCGGGTTCGGGGCCCGTACGTCGACGTAACGGCTCGACACCTCCTTCACGTTCAGGACCTTGTCCGCACGCTTCAGGAGGGCGGGGACGGCGTCCCAGTCGAGGTCGTCGATGTCGAACGGACTCTCCAAGGGGGTCACCGTGCCGCTGATGATGCCCTTTTGCGCGCCCTGGCCGGGGCGGTAGGTCCAGTTGTCGTAGCGGGTCTTGCTGCCCGCGACCATCACACTGGCCGACGCGTGGTCGGAGTAGACGACGAAGGAACTCATCCGGTCCGTGCCCGTCGCGGTCTTGAGCGCCTGCACGGCGGAGCGGATACCGGCCGGGGTCAGCAGGTCGGTGTCCTCGGCCCGCGCGGACGGCGCCGTCCCGGTGCCGCTCACCGTGGACGACGCGGACGGACCCGAGCTGGACGTGCCCGGCGTGGACCTGCCCGAGGCGGTCGCGGCCGGGCCGCTGCCGCGGTCGCCCGCGTCGGCGGAGTCGCCGTCCGGGAGGAACGTCCACAGCAGGGTGACGGCGAGCGCGGTCACGGTGACGGAGGCACCGAGCGCGAACCACCGCCGCTTGCCGGGCCAGGACACCCCGGAGGGGTGAAGGGGGCCGCCACCGTCCGGCACCGGCCGCCCGGGATCACCGCCGGGCACCGGCCGACTCGGGCCGGGCCCGGGCGCCGGGCGTCCGGGGACGGCGTCCTGGACGTCCTGGACCGACCGGACGGGGACGGCGTCCCGGACGGAGGCGGAGGCGGTCGTCGCGCCGGGTCCGCCGGCCGCGGGCGGAGCCAGGGGGTACGAGGTGGCGGTGGCCCCCGCACCGGCCGCGGGACCGGGTGTCCCGGCGGGCACGGCGCCTGCCGCGGGACCCAGACCGGGACCGGGTCCGGACGGGGCACCGGCGGCGGGCGGCCCGTCCTGCGCCGCCTCGGCGAGCATCGCGTCCACCGCCGCCGGACCGGGGCGCGCGGCGGGATCCTTGACCAGCACGGCGGTCAGCAACGGGGTGAGCACACCGGCCCGCTCGGGCGGCGGGAGCGGTTCGTTGAGCACGGCCGCCAGGGTGGCGAGCGTCGACGCCCGGCGCAGCGGGTGACGGCCCTCCACGGCGACGTACAGCATCATCGCCAGCGACCACAGGTCCGCCCCGGGGCCGCCCTCGCCGCCGGAGACCCGCTCGGGCGCCATGTAGTCGGGGGTGCCGATGACCGAGCCGGTCGCGGTGAGCGCGGTCGCCTCGCGGACGGCCGCGATGCCGAAGTCCGTGAGGACCGGGCGCCCGTCCGGCCGCAGCAGTACGTTGGCGGGCTTGACGTCGCGGTGCTCGACGCCCGCCTCGTGGGCGGCGCGCAGCGCGGCGAGGACGTCACGGCCCAGGCGCGCCGCCTCCCGCGGCTCCATCGGGCCCCGGGCGAGGCGGTCGGCGAGCGAGCCGCCGGTCACCAGCTCCATCACGAGCCAGGGGTAGGTGCCCTCGCCCGCGTCGACCACATGGTGGATGGTGACGACGTTGGGGTGGTCGACGCGGGCCAGGGCACGGGCCTCGCGCAGGACCCGGGCGCGCAGCAGGGCCGCCGCCTGCGGGTCGTACTCCGCGAGCGTCGGGTCGGGCGGCCGTACCTCCTTGAGCGCCACGACCCGGTCGAGCACCAGGTCGCGCGCCCGCCAGACCGTGCCCATGCCTCCGCCGCCGAGCCGTGCCTCCAGCTCGAAGCGGCCGTCGATGACCCGCCGCACGGAACCCCCCTCGCTCATGACCCGAGCCTACGAGACACCTGTGACACCACCCGCACCGGGCCGCCCGCCGGACCCCGTCCCGGCGGAGCGGGGCCCGGCCGGGCCGGAGGTCACCGCGCGGCGTTCTCCGCGTACGCCGCCAGTTCCGCGAGGAACTCCTCGCGCACGGCGGGCGCCGCCCAGGAGATCTCGATGGCGTTGCGCTGGAGCCGCACCAGGTCGGCGTCGGACAGCTGCGCCGGACCGCGCAGGGCGGCCAGGTTCTCCGCGACATAGCCCGGGAAGTACGCCGGGTCGTCGGAGTTGACGGTCACCTTCACGTCCGCGTCGAGCAGGGCGCGGATCTCGGCGGCCTTCATGCCGTCGGTGACATGGGCGTTGGAGATCGGGCACACGGTCAGCCCGAGGCCGCGCTCGCGGATCCGGGCGAGCAGGGCCGGGTCCTCCAGGGCGTTCACGCCGTGGTCGATGCGGTCGGCGCCGATCTCCTCGACGACCTGGCGGATGTGCTCCGTGGAGTTCTCCTGGTCGACGTCGCAGTGCATCGTCAGCCGGTAGCCCTCGGCCCGCGCGCGGGCGAACACCTCGCGGAACTTCACCGGCGGGTTGCCCGCCTCGTCCGAGTCCAGGCCGACGCCGACGATCCACTCCTTGTACGGCATCGACTGCACCAGCGTGGCCATCGCGAACTCGGCCTGGAAGTCGCGCAGGAAGCACATCACCAGGCGGCCCCGGAACCCGGTGGCGCGCTCGGCGTCGTCCAGTGCCCGGGTCAGTCCGCGCACGACGGTGTCGAAGGCGACCCCGCGCGCGGTGTGCGCCTGCGGGTCGAAGAAGATCTCCGCGTACCGCACGTTCTGGGCGTGCGCCTTGGCCGCGTAGGCCGCCGCGAGGTCGTAGAAGTCCTGCTCGGTGCGGAGCACGGACATCCCCTCGTAGTAGACGGCGAGGAAGCCGGGCAGGTCGTGGAAGTCGTACGCGGCGCGCAGCGCGCTCTCGTCGGCGTACGGCAGCGCGATGCCGCCGCGCTGCGCCAGCGCGAACTTCAGGGCGGGCTCCAGCGTGCCCTCGATGTGCAGGTGCAGCTCGCACTTGGGCAGGCCGGCGATGAACGCGTCCACGGGTGCGGGAGCGGTGGTCATGACGGTGAACTCCTCTGCGGGTGAGGTCAGTTGGCGGGGCGGACGATGTCGACGACGTCCTGGGTGCGGTAGTTGACGACACCCAGGTCGGTGACGGCGTACTCGGGGATGGCGGTGATCTCCAGGAAGATCAGATAGCCGAAGGCGGACGGCAGCGCGCAGCCGAGGGCACGCGCGGCGGCCTCCAGGCGGCCCTCGGCCGCGGCCATCTCCTCCGGCGCGAGGTCGGCGACGATGCCGGCCACCGGCAGCGGCAGGAACTCCCTGATCTCGCCGCCGTCCACGACGACCTGTCCGCCGCCCCGCTCGGCCAGGTGGTTCACCGCGAGGGCCATGTCGGCGCGGTCGGCGCCCACGCAGACGATGTTGTTGTCGTCGGGGGCGGCGGAGGAGGCGATCGCGCCGGAGCGCAGGCCGAACCCGTTGATCATCGCGGTGACGGTCCCGCCGCCGTTCTTCCCGTAGCGCTCGGAGACCGTGACGTACAGGGCGTCCTGGGCCGGGTCGGCGCGGACCGTGCCGTCCACGACCGGCAGCGTCAGCTCCACGCCCTGGCGCACGAACGGCACCGTGCGGTCCATCTCGACCACCAGCACCCGGGCCTCGTCGCCCTCGGCCGCCACCCCGATCGACTCGCCGGTGAGCGGCTTCACCCGGAAGGCGGGGGAGAGGGCGGCCGAGCGCTCGGGAGCGCGCGGCGCCTCGGTGGTGCGGCCGTCGCGCGCGACGAGCTTCCCGCGGGCGAACACCTGCTCCACCCGGAAGGACTCGGGGGAGTCGATGATCAGCACATCCGCGTAGCGGCCCGGCGCCAGCGAGCCGACGAGGTGGTCGATACGGTACATCTCGGCGCAGTTGAGCGTCGCCATCTGGATCGCCTCGACGGGCCGGACCCCCGCGGCGATCGCCATGCGGACCAGCTTGTCGAGGTGGCCCTCGCGCAGGATGTCGGCGACGTGCATGTCGTCCGTGCAGAAGCCCACGCGCCGCGACTGGGCGCCGAACTCGGTGACGGTGCGCACGTTCTCGTTCATGAAGTGCGCCACCGACGACTCCCGGATCAGCAGCGACATGCCCGCGCGCAGCTTCTGGAGCGCCTCCTCGGCGGTGTAGCTCTCGTGGTCGAGGCGGACTCCGGCGGCGGACAGGGCGTTGATGGTGGTGGGCGCGGCCATCGGGGCGCAGCCGAAGACGGGCAGCCGGTTGCGGTGGGCCAGTTCGAGGGCGCGCAGCACCTTCTCGTCGCGGTTGAGGACGAACTCGGCGACCGTCTCCCACACGCCGAAGCAGTCCGCCCAGCCCTGCGTCTCGGCGTGCTCGTCGGGCCCGAAGGTGAAGCCGACGGTGGTCTCGGGCAGCGTGTAGGGCGTCTTGAACGGGGCGCCCCAGAAGATCTTCATGGGGCCGGCCTCCGCCTCGCGCAGCGCCTCGCGCACCCCGTCAAGACCGGCGACCACGAGGAACTGGTCGAGCCCGGAGACGACCGAGGTGGTGCCGTACCGGACGACCGCGTCGGCGAACATCGTCACCGACAGCTTGGAGCACTCCAGGTGCAGATGCCCGTCGATGAGCCCCGGCGTCAGGTACTTGCCGCTCGCGTCGACGAACTCGGTGTCCGGTCCCACGTACGCGCTCACGTCACCGGTCGCGGCGATGCGGTCGCCGGTGACGGCGACGTCGGCCGGGTAGATCTCGCCGGTGCAGACGTTGACGAGCTGCCCGCCCCGGATGACGCGGTCCGCCTTGGTCACGCCCTCGGAGGCGTCGATGAGCTGGCGCAGGGTGGGGTGGTTCATGGAGTGGCTCCAGAGAGTGGGAGGTGCGGGAGGTGCGGGGCCGGCTCAGGCGGCGGTCGCGGGTACGGGCGCGGTCGCGGCTTCGGCGCGTACGGTGTGGCGGGCCAGCAGCCAGTACACGCCCCCGGCGACCAGGGCGCCCGCGAACACGGAGAGGTCCAGGCCGCCCGCGGCGCGCGAGAGCGGACCGGTGAAGACGGCCGAGTCGACCCAGAGCACGGCGGCGGCGCAGCCGAGCAGCACGGCGAGCAGTCCGGCCGGGCGGACGCCGCCCTTGTGCCAGTAGACGCCCTTGCGGCCGGTCCCGTCGGGGAACAGCGAGGGCACGTCGTAGCGGCCCCGGCGCAGCGCCCAGTCGGTGAGGTAGACGGCGGCCCAGGGGGCGAGCCAGAGCACGATGAGGCTGAGGAAGTCGGAGAGCAGGGTGTAGAAGTCGGCGGAGAAGACCGCCCAGAGGGTGATGCCGGTGCACAGCGAGAGGTCGACGAAGACGACCATCCAGCGCTTGACGGGCAGACCGACGGCCAGCAGGTTCAGGCCGGAGGAGTACATGTCCGTGGTGTTCACGGCGAGCAGCGAGACGATCGCCAGCAGCAGGTACGGGGTGGTGAACCAGCCGGGCAGGATCTGCGGCAGCCCGGAGACCGGGTCGGCGGCGTCGGTGGTCGCGGTGGCGACGGCGGCGCCGAGGATCTGGAGCAGGACGTTGGGGACCATGCCGCCGAGCGCGGCACAGGCGAACACCTTGCGGGGCGGGGAGCCGGCCGGCAGGTAGCGCGAGTAGTCGCTGCCCATGTCCGCCCAGGACAGGCCGCCCGAGGCGGTGACCATCGCGAGGACCAGGGAGACGGTCACCAGGGAGGGCGCCTGGCCGTGTCCGGCGAGGTCGGCCTTCGGGAAGACGAGGACGGCCATGACCGCGAACATCGCCGCGAAGATCCAGGCGAAGTACTTCTGCACCTTCATGATCAGGTGGTAGCCGGCCAGCGGCAGCAGCATCTGGAGCCCGGCCGCGGCGGCGATGACGAGCACCTTCACGGGCGTGGTGGCGGTGATGCCGGCCTGGCCGAGCAGGGCGAGCCCGGCGAGCACGATCAGCACCATGCCGCCCGCCTCGAAGCCGACGAGCATCACCCAGCTCAGCAGGGCCGGGAGCTTCCCGCCGCGCGGCCCGAACGCGGCCCGGGAGACGGAGTGCGTGGAGGTGCCGGTGCGCGGCCCCTGGAGGCTGGTGAGACCGGTGACCGCGAAGCCGAGCACATTGCCGACGACGATCAGCGCGACGGCGTACCAGAACGACAGCCCGAAGGAGACGACGAGCGCCCCGTAGACGACGGTGAAGACGGTGGTGTTGGTCCCGGCCCACAGGCCGAGCAGCCGGCTCGGGCCGCCCTGGCGCTCCTCGGCGGGCACGGCGTCGATGCCGCGCTGCTCGACCGCGAAGACGGACGTGCCGGAGGCGCCGGGGGCACCGGAGGCGGCAGATGCGCCGGACGTGCCGGAGGCGACGGACGGAGCGGACGCGGAGGGTCCGGGAGAACCGGCGGGCGCGGAGGTCCCGGGCGGTCCCGGCGGGGCGGCGGCGTTGGCCTCGGCCATGGGTGCAGGCGTCCTTTGCGGACTCGCGTCCCGGCCTGGAGGGACGGGACGGGCGGGCGTACGGGGAGGTCCGGCGCGCGGCCGGAAGAGGTGCCGAAACGTTTTGGCAAAAAGCCGGGCGACGCTGCCCAATCGTTTTGGCATTGAGGTGGACGGTACTGCCCAAACGTTTTGGCAGTCAACCGGTAGGCTCGCCGCATGCCAGACGTCACAGAGCCGACCAGCCACCGCGCCCCGCGTGCGGCCAAGGGGGGCGGCGGGCTGCGCGAGGTCGCCCGCCGGGCCGGTGTCTCCGTCACCACCGCCTCGCACGCGCTCAACGGAGTGGGCCGGGTCGGCGCCGAGACCCGCGCCCGCGTCCTCGCGGTCGCCGCCGAGATCGGCTACCGCGCCAACCCCAACGCGCGCGGCCTGCGCGGCGCCCGCACCGGACTGCTGGGCCTGACCCACCGCACCGCCGTCGAGGGCGGCATCACCGACATCGAGTACTTCGTCAAGATCGTCAATGCGGCCACCTGGACGGCGATGGCGCACGAGTACTCGCTGGTGCTGGTGCCGCCCTCGCTCGACGGCCGCCCCTTCGACTCGCTGCCGCTGGACGGCACCATCGTCATCGACCCGCTCACCGACGACCCGCTGCTCACCCGGCTCTCCGCCATGGGCGTGCCCGTCGTCACCACCGGCCGCGACCTGTCCCGCAAGGACACCTTCCCCTCGGTCGACAACGAACTGTCCACCTGTGCCGTCTCCGCCTTCGACCACCTCGCCGCCACCGGGGCCCGCCGCATCGGGCTGCTCACCGGATCCACCGGCCAGTCCTACGACGAGGACGCGGCGAGCGCCTACCGCGACTGGTGCGCCCGCACCGGCCGTCCCGTCCTCATGGACCGCGCCGAGCCCGGCACCGACTCCACGGCCGCCGCCCGGCGTTTGCTCACCCGCCCCGACCGGCCCGACGCCCTCTACGTCGTGATGGAGAAGTTCGGCTTCGCCACCGTGGCCGTGTGCCGGGAACTCGGTCTCACCGTCCCGGACGACGTGCAGATCGTGGTCGGCGCCGACGGGGAGTTCGCCCGCGGCGCTCGCCCCGCCCTCACCGCCCTCGACCTCGCCCCCGAGGAGATCGGCCGGCAGGCCGCGGAACTCCTCATCGACGTGATCCGCCACCCACCGGCGCCCGGCACCGCCCCCCGCCACCGCCTGGTCCCGGCGAAACTGCTGCCCCGGGCCTCGACCAGGCCGGTACGGGCACAGGACTGAGCCGTACGCGAGCGCGCCCTCCGGGCGCTCTCAGTGCCGGATGAATCCCGGTGCCCGATGAGGATGAACCCGATGAAGATGAAGGGGAAGCGGCGGAAGGACGTGGAAGCGGCGGGAGGGGGCGCGGCGCGTCACAGACCGCGGCGCCAGATGCGGTCGTCGTCGATGCGGTCGCCGAGGGTGAAGGTGCAGTGTCCGGCCTCTGTGAACCCGTACCGGTGGTAGAAGCGCTTCGCGCGCTCGTTGTGGTCGAAGACCGTGAGGTAGATCTCCGGGGCCCGGTCGGCGGTGGCGGTGGTCAGGGCCCACTCCATGAGGCGGGCGGCGACCCCGCGGCCGTGCCATTCGGCGAGGACGTAGATCTGCTGGAGTTCGAGAGCGCCGGGCGACGGGGCCGGGGCCGGGGCCCGGAGCGGGGTGAGCTTGGCGAAGCCGACCGGTGCGGACCGGTGGGAAGCCACGAGCCAGCGGACCGCCGGGTCCCCGAGATCCTGCTCCATGGCGCCCCCGGGTCCGTAGGCGCGGTCGAGGAACGCGGTGAATGGGTCGGCGTCGTACAGGTGTCCGAAGGTCGCGGAGAACGACGTGCGTGCCATCGCCCTCAGCGCCTCGTGGCGGTCCGCCTCGGGGGCGGCGTAGGTGATCGACTCGTTCGTGTCCGGATGCACGGGGCGTCTCCCTGTGGGGGTAGACGCCCTTCGAGTACAAGGGAGTCCGAGCGTGGCGGGACCGGCCCGGTGCAGCGTCTCTCGGACTCGGCTCGGAGGGTAGCAACGTCCCGAGCGGGCCGTCCATCACGACGGCGCGCGGACGGGCGGCTTTGCATGGTCATGCGTGAGGGTGCATACTCTTCCTATGTCAAAGGTCCTCACCTCCCTTCCGGCCGGCGAGCGCGTCGGTATCGCCTTCTCGGGCGGCCTCGACACCTCGGTCGCCGTCGCGTGGATGCGCGACAAGGGCGCCGTCCCGTGCACGTACACCGCCGACATCGGCCAGTACGACGAGCCCGACATCGCCTCGGTGCCCGGCCGTGCGAAGACCTACGGCGCCGAGGTCGCGCGTCTGGTCGACTGCCGTGCCGCGCTGGTCGAGGAGGGCCTTGCCGCGCTCACCTGCGGTGCGTTCCACATCCGCTCCGGCGGGCGCTCCTACTTCAACACCACCCCGCTCGGCCGCGCCGTCACGGGCACGCTCCTGGTGCGGGCGATGCTGGAGGACGACGTCCAGATCTGGGGCGACGGCTCGACCTTCAAGGGCAACGACATCGAGCGGTTCTACCGCTACGGCCTGCTCGCCAACCCGCAGCTGCGGATCTACAAGCCCTGGCTGGACGCGGACTTCGTGACCGAGCTGGGCGGCCGCAAGGAGATGTCGGAGTGGCTGCTCGCCCACGACCTCCCCTACCGCGACAGCACGGAGAAGGCGTACTCCACCGACGCCAACATCTGGGGCGCCACCCACGAGGCCAAGACGCTGGAGCACCTGGACACCGGCGTGGAGACCGTGGAGCCCATCATGGGCGTGCGGTTCTGGGACCCCGAGGTCGAGATCGCCACCGAGGACGTGACGATCGGCTTCGACCAGGGCCGCCCGGTGACCATCGACGGCAAGGAGTTCTCCTCCCCGGTCGACCTGGTCATGGAGGCCAACGCCATCGGCGGCCGGCACGGCATGGGCATGTCGGACCAGATCGAGAACCGCATCATCGAGGCCAAGAGCCGCGGCATCTACGAGGCGCCCGGCATGGCCCTGCTGCACGCCGCCTACGAGCGCCTGGTCAACGCGATCCACAACGAGGACACCCTCGCCCAGTACCACACCGAGGGCCGCCGCCTGGGCCGCCTGATGTACGAGGGCCGCTGGCTGGACCCGCAGGCGCTGATGGTCCGCGAGTCGCTCCAGCGCTGGGTCGGCGCGGCCGTCACCGGCGAGGTGACCCTGCGGCTGCGCCGCGGTGAGGACTACTCGATCCTGGACACCACGGGCCCCGCGTTCAGCTACCACCCGGACAAGCTCTCCATGGAGCGCACCGTCGACTCGGCGTTCGGCCCGGTGGACCGGATCGGCCAGCTCACCATGCGCAACCTCGACATCGCCGACTCGCGCGCCAAGCTGGAGCAGTACGCGGCGATCGGCCTGATCGGCAGCGGCACCCCCGCCATCGGCGCCGCCCAGGCCGCCGCGACCGGCCTGATCGGCAGCATGCCCGAGGGCGGCGCCGAGGCCATCGCCTCGCGCGGTGAGGGCTCCGACGACGAGATGCTGGACCGGGCCGCCATGGAGTCCGGCACGGACTGACGGCACACCGACCGCGGGCAGCGGCGTGTACCGGCCCCGGTGGGAGGGCCCGGCGGGGCCGACACCCGCCGGGCCCTCCCACCGTACGGTCGGGTGTCGGTACCGCCCCCGGGCCGGGCCGCTCCCGGCCGACGCGTCCTCCGCCGGTCCGTGTGCCCGTGTGCCCGTACGGTGCCCGGCTGTCCTGCCCCCGGCCCTGCCCGAAAGTGCCTTGCCCCGGGTGCCCCCGGCCCCTTCCCATGGAGGGAGAGCTACCGGAGGAGTGGACTGACCGTCATGCGCGCGCGCCCGCAGGACAACTCGGAACGGGACAGGGGCACGCGGCCCGTGAAGGACCGCACGGGCCGCCCGCCCGCCGCCGGACCGGAGGCCGTCTCGCTCCTGCACCTCCAGCGCACGGCGGGCAACGCCGCCGTGGCCCGGATGCTCGACCAGGAACGCCACAGCCACGGTCCGGGCTGCGGACACGGCACCGCAGCGGACGAGGCGGCGCCCGTCCAGCGCTCCGCCGTGCACGAGGTGCTGCGCACTCCCGGCGCGCCGCTGGAAGCGGGGCTGCGCTCCGAGATGGAGGCCCGGCTCGGCGCGGACTTCTCGGACGTGCGCATGCACACCGACCAGGCGGCACGGCGTTCGGCCGCCGAGATCGGCGCCCGCGCGTACACCTCCGGCAGCCATGTCGTCGTCGGCGAGGGCGGCGCCGACCGGCACACCCTGGCCCATGAGCTGACCCATGTCGTCCAGCAGCGCCAGGGACCGGTCGCCGGCACCGACCACGGCGACGGCCTGCGCGTCAGCGACCCCAGCGACCGGTTCGAACGCGAGGCGGAGGCGAACGCGCACCGCGTCCTGGCCGCCGCGCTCCCCACGACGGCGCGCGAGGACACGGGCCGGACGGGCGGGGCCGCGCAGCGGCGGTCCGCGCCGGAGGCCGCCGTGCAGCGCGCCCCCTCGTTCCGGCAGACCGAGGAGTCCGGCGAGTCCGACCGGGACGCCGCCCTGCGGATGCTGGACCGGGTGGCCCGTACCGCCGAACGCGTCATCCTCGCCACGGACCCGCGCGCCGGGAAGAAGTTCACCCCGCACCTGGCCGTCAACCTGCTGCCCGACGGCACCCTGGGCATCGCGGGCAACACCGGCAAGCGGGTGGTCACCGAGCAGCAGCGCCAGGCGATCGACGCCGAGGTGCGGGGCTTCGCCGGGGGTGCCGCGCCCAGGGCGGGCCACCACGGCTGGGGCTCGGCCCCGGCGGAGCGGCAGCGCGAGCGGCAGGACCGCAGCAAGCTCCGCGCCCTGGACGCCGGTTCGTACGCCGCCCAGCACGCGGAGTCGCCCGAACTGGAGGCCATCCGGGCCGCGTTGCACAAGCCGCTCACCTGGTACGCGATCAGCGCGCCGGTCAAGAAGGGCGTCCCCGCCCAGCACGGCGAGATGACCCTGCTGGGCGAGCAGGTCGCCGCGTGGAAGAAGGCGCCCAGGGACCCGGGCGACCCCAAGACGGTGTACATGGGCGGGGTCAAGCTGGCCTGCGTCGCCTGCCAGTGGGCCTTCGAGGCGGTCAACGAGCACATCGGGCGGCAGCTCGGCTACCGGGTGGTCGCCGCGGGCGCCCACGGGCAGTTCTTCCCCAACTGGCTGATGCCGCAGTGGATGCGCGGGGAGCGGGCCGTCGTCGACGCGATCCGCTCGCGCGCCGGTGACGTGGGCGCGCGGCTGACCGGCGAGTGGGTGGTCGACGGCGACATGGCCAAGGGCGACTTCGTCCATGTACCGCCCGACTCGGAGTCGGAGTACGAGTCCGACTGACCGTCCCGCGCGCTCACCCGGCGGGCGGGCTCACCGCGACTGGACGAGCTGGATCAGATTGCCGCAGGTGTCGTCCAGCACCGCCGTGGTGACCGGGCCCGTCTCCAGCGGCTCCTGGACGAAGCGCACACCGAGGCCGCGCAGCCGCTCGAACTCGGTGCGCACGTCGTCCACTGCGAAGGAGGTCGCCGGGATGCCGTCCTGGACGAGCGCCGACTTGTACGGCCGTACCGCAGGGTGGCCGGAGGGTTCGAGCAGTAGCTCGGTGCCGTCCGGTTCCTCCGCCGAGACCACGGTCAGCCAGCGGTCCGGGCCCACCGGGACGTCGTGCTTCTTCACGAAGCCGAGCACCTCGGTGTAGAAGCGCAGGGCCTTCTCCTGGTCGTCGACGAAGACGCTGGAGAGATGGATCCTCATGAGGGTGTCCTCCGGGTCGTCGGGGCGCGGTCCGGTCGGGGGAGCGGTCCGCCGGGAACGGATCGTACGGGCGCCGGGCGCTCCGGCGGCGGAGGTCCCGGCGGGAGAGGTCCCGGCGGAAGGTCCCGGCGCGGTGCCCCGACGTCATGGCCGTGTCAGGCGCGGTCCGTGAGGTCGGCCAGTTCCGCCGCGAAGAACAGGGCCGGGTCGAAGGCCATGCCGGTGAAGTGTCCGGCGAGTTCCAGGGACAGCAGGCCGTGCAGCCGGGTCCAGAAGGACAGGGCGCGGTGCAGGGCCTCGGGCGGGGCGGGATGGTCACGGGCCCAGTCCCGGTGGTCCGCCAGATGGGCGCCGAACGGAGTCGCGGGGGCGTCCGGGGCGAGCGCCGCCGTACAGGCGTCGAGCAGGGTCGCCATGATCCGCGCGGAGGTGTCGGTGGTGTCCTGCGGCGCGTGGTAGCCGGGGACCGGGGTGCCGTAGATGAGGAAGTACCGCTGCGGGTCCGCCAGGGCCCACTCGCGCAGTGCGTGCGCCAGTCCGGCCAGGTCCGCGCCGCCGGACGCGGCGGCGGTGAGTGTCTCGTCGAGGCTGCGGTACGCGTCCCGGATCAGCTCGGTGATCAGGTCGTCGCGGTTGGCGAAGTAGCGGTACAGCGCGGGTCCGCTCATGCCCATCTGCCGCGCGATCGCGTTGAGGGAGAGCGCGGGCACCCCCGCGGTGGCGATCTGCTCCCAGGCGTGCTCCTTGATCTCCGCCCGGACCTGTGCGCGATAGCGCTCCCGCGGGTTCCTGGCCTCCGCCGCCGTCTCCGCCATGGTGCCTCCTTCCCCGTCGCCTCGGCTATGTGCTCAAGGATTCGTTAGAAGGTATCACGAAGGCTGTTGACCGGCCGATCCGCCGCACGTTATAACTTCTCACGAACGGACGGGGCTCTAGCCATTGCTGGCTACGCCCGGCCCCGTCCCGCCGCGTCTGTCGCCTCTGCCGCGTCTGCTGCCTCCGGCCACCCCTCGACACAGGAGAACGCCATGTCCCGCACGCTCCGCTCCGCCCTGCTCGCCGTTCCGCTCGTCGTCGGTGTCCTCGGCACCGCCGCCGTACCCGCCGATGCCGCCTCGGCGCACCCCGGCCGCCCCGCCGCCTCCCTCACCTGCCGCGGGGCGGGCGTCGACCCCGGCGCGCGGGTCCGCCACCGGACGGAGACCGTGATCCACGCGCCCCTGCACACCGTCTGGAAGGTCCAGACCGACATCGAGCGCTGGCCTGCCTGGCAGGCCGCCGTCACGACCGCGCAGCGCCTCGACCACGGCCCGCTGCGGCCCGGCTCGGCCTTCCGGTGGACCACCCCGGTACCGCCCAACCCCTCGACGCCCGCCACCCGCCTGGACATCACCTCGACCGTCCGTCAGATCCGGCCCGGCGACTGCATCCGCTGGACCGGACCCGCCGACGGCGAGGGTCTGCACATCGACGGCGTCCACGTGTGGAACTTCACCGAGGTCAGGGGAGGTGTCCTGGTACGCACCGAGGAGACCCACACCGGCCCCCAGGTGGACGCCGACGTGCCCACCGCGACCGCGATCCTCCGCCAGGGCCTCGAACAGTGGCTGCTCGACCTGAAGTCCACCGCCGAGGCCCGCGCCCACCACCACCACCGGACGCACTGACCCGGCGGTCCGCGGCAAGGCCCCGGAACCCACCGGTGAGGTGAGGTCCGGGGCCTGCCCTTGAGGGCTGTGAGGGCTGTGAGGGCCGTGAGGGCCACAAGGTCCGCGCGTGCGCCGGGTCAGTCGGGTCAGTCGCGTCAGTCGGTGTAGACCGTGCCCCGTGGCGGGGTCCGGCCGGTGAGCAGGTAGTCGTCGATGGCATCCCGTGTACGGCTGGTGCCGTGGGCCAGATAACTGGTGTGGCCGTCGCCGTCGCGGGTCGCCAGCACACCGGAGGGCAGCGCGCGCTCCAGCCGCACGGCCCACGGGTACGCCGTCGACGGGTCGTGGGTCGCGTTGGTGATCAGGATCGGCGGGGCACCGCGCACATGCAGCGGCCGGGGCGGATTCGTCACCGGCGCGGGCCAGCCGGCGCAGCCCGCCAGAATGGTCCACGACTGCGACGCGCCGCCCAGCCGGGGCGCCGCCGCCTGCCCGTCCCGCCGCAGCCGCCGCAGGTCGTCCAGGGTCCGCACCGGCGTCGGCCAGTCCTGGCACTCGATCGCGAGGGGGCTGCCGTTGGCGATGGGGTCGCTCGGACCGGTGGCCAGGGCCGGGGAGAACGCGGAGGCGTCACCGTCGCGCGCCCGGCCCAGCGCGAGGGCCAGATCCGCCCGGCGGGCCGGGAACAGCAGCAGGTTCTGCACATTGAGGAGGATGTCCTCACCGGTCACCGAGGTCCGGCAGTCGCCGTCCTCGGCGCACTGCGGGGCCGGGATCGGGGTGCGGTCGGCCTGCGCCACCAGCGCGTCCACGAGAGACCCCACGTCGGTGCCGTGCAGCGAGCACGAGATGTCCCGCGCGCACCAGTCGGCGAACCGGTCGAGAGAGTCCTCGTAGGCGTGGGTCTCGCCGCGCATCAGCGCCGGTGTGGACAGCGAGTGGTCGAGGGCGCCGTCCAGCGCCATGGTCCGGATGCGGTCCGGGAACAGCTCGGCGTAGGTCGCGCCGAGCTGCGAACCGTAGGACAGGCCGAGGTAGTTGAGTTTGCCCTGCCCCAGGGCCCTGCGCAGCAGTTCGAGGTCGCGCGCCGCGCTGACCGTGTCCACATGGTCCAGCAGCGGGCCGGTCAGCCGGCGACAGCTCTCGCCCAGCTCCCGGTTCCGGTCCACCAGGCGCCGGAACGCGGCCTCGTCCTCGGGGAAGAGCGACACCCGCCGGTCGAGCAGCGCCGGATCGCACCGCACCGGACTGCTCAGACCGACACCGCGCGGATCCACACCGATCACGTCGAAGTGCTCCCGGGTGGCGGCGGAGAACAGCCGCGTGCCCATGGCCTCGCCGTACAGGAATTCCGTGCCCGACCCGCCCGGACCGCCCGGGTCGAAGAACAGGCTGCCCACGGGATGCGCGCCGGTCGCCCGCAGCCGGTCCACCGTGACCGTCGCCTTCGGCCCGTCCGGGTGCGCGTGGTCCACCGGCACCTCGATGGAGGCGCATTGCAGCTCGGCGGGGGCGTCGGGGTACGGGCAGGAGGTCCAGTGCAGGGCGGGCACCGCGGGCCCGGCGCCGGTGCGCGCGGCGGCGGCCGTCGCCACGGACGCGGTGGACGCCGCGGACGCGGCGGGCGCCGTCAGTGCCGTGGTGGCGAACGCGGCCAGCGCGGCGACGCCCGCGGCCAGGGCCGCCCCGCGCCGCCCCGGCGGCCGCAGTCGTCCCGTCGGCTGGGCCGCGCCGCCCGGCTTCCACGCGTCGGCCGAGTGGAGTGATGTTCTCATGCGGATCACTCTTCCCTGTTCCGGTCGCGCAGACCCTGGAGCCAGCCGGAGAGCCGGGGGTGGGGTACGCCCCCCTCTCGCGGCAACTCCGCTCCGGACACAGCCGGTTCGCCCGGCGCGGACAGGGGGGCCGGGCCGTCCGTCAGGGCCGGCGGACCGGTGCCGTGGCGGTCTTCTCGACGAGGTCGCGCAACTGGGAGCGGGCGGTGATCCCCAGCTTGGGGAAGCTGCGGTAGAGGTGCGAGCCGACCGTGCGCGGGGAGAGGAACAGCTTCTCGCCGATCTCGCGGTTGGTCAGCCCGCGCGCCGCCAGCCGCACGATCTCCTGCTGCTGCGGCGACAGCCGGGCGAGCGCGTCCGGCTGCCGGTCCATGCCCCCGAGACCCGCGGCCCGAGCCTCGGCCCGCGCCCGCTCGGCCCATGGGCGCGCCCCGAGACGCCGGAAGGTCTCCAGGGCCTCGCCGAGCGGCGCCCGCGCCTCCGCGATACGCCGCCGGCGCCGCAGCCACTCGGCGAAGTCCAGCCGGGTCCGCGCCAGTTCGAAGGGCCAGTGCTCCAGCACCGGGTCGGCCAGGGCCGCCCGGAAGTGCGCCTCGGCCGCGTCCTCCGCACCGGCCAGCAGCCCCCGCGCCCGGCTGACCAGCGCCCGCAGCCGGGGCGAGGCGCCGTCCCCGAGGCCGCGTGCGCAGCGCTCCACGACCACCGCGGCCTCGGCCCGCCGCCCGCTGCGCGCCGCCGCGGCGGCCAGCTCCGCCAGCGCCGGACAGGAGGCGTGGTAGTGGACGGGCGCGCCCTCGGCGGTGAAGACCGTACGGAGCCGGTCGTACGCCGCTTCGAAGTTGCCCTCCGCGAGGTCGGCGGCACCGAGCGCGCGCCGGGCGTAGACCGTCACCGAACGGCTCTCCAGCGGGTCGACCAGCGCGAGCGCCTCCGCGGCGCGGGCGCGGGCCGCCGCCGTGTCGCCCTGGTGGGCCAGCACCATGGCGTCCACGGCCGCGGCGCAGGACACGGCGTGGTCGAGGCCCGTCGCCGCCGCGAGGGCGGCGCTGCGCGCAACGGCCTGCCGGGCGCGCTCCCAGCGGCCCTGGTCCACATAGCTCCAGGCGGCCGCGCCGCCCAGACCGTCCGGCAGCGGCCCGCGCGAACCCCAGCGGTCGAAGGCCTCGTCGAAGGCGCGGACGGCCAGCGGCGTCTCGTCCAGCAGCCAGGCCATCACTCCGAGAGCGGCCAGCCGGTCGGGCCGCCGCCGCGCCTCGGCCGCCATCCACGGCAGTACGCCGAGCAGTTCCGCCCGGTCCGCGAACGGATCGCACACGGCCCGCACCCAGGTGCGCAGCCAGTCGCGCGACGGATCCTCCGGCAGGCGCCGCAGCAGGTCCTCGATCCGCCGCCGCTGGACGTCGCGCCCGCAGTAGAAGCGGACCACCACGGCGTCGGCGAGGAGGTCCAGCGCGGTGTCGGGCCGTACGAGGCACAACTCCTCGGCGGCGTCGGCCAGTCGGGCGAAGACCACGCTGTGCCGTACGGTCAGTGCCGCCAGCCGGCCCACCAGGGCGGCGGTGTCCGCCAGCAGCGACGGGTCGTCGGTGCGGGCCCGTACCGCGGCGGCCAGGTCCTCCACCCGGGCGAGGTCGCCGGTGAGCACGGCCTCCTCGGCGGCGGCCACCAGCAGCCGCGCGCCGTCCGCGCGGTCCGGCGCCAGCTCCGCCGCACGGTGCAGCGCCTCGGCCGCCGCCGCGTGCCCGCCCCGGCGGCGGGCCGGTCCCACGGTCCGCTCCAGTTCGGCGGAGACGGCCGCGTCCGGGAGCGCCGTCGCGGCGGCCAGGTGCCAGGCCCGCCGGTCCGGTTCCTCGCCCAGCAGGCCGGCGAGCGCCAGATGGGCCTCGCGCCGGGCGTCGAAGGGCGCGGCGTGGTACACGGCGGACCGCAGCAGCGGATGACCGAACCGCGGGCCGCCACCGGTGCGCCGCACCAGACCGGCCTGTTCGGCGGCCGCCCACACCGCGTCCCCGGCGTCCGCGAGCACGGCCGCCGGAGCGGCGGGGGAGTCGGCGGGTTCCAGCGCGGCGAGGCGCAGCAGGGCCCGGCGGGCGGCGGCGGGCAGCGCGCCGAGCGGGGCCGCGTGGATCCGCTCCAGATGGGCGGCGAGCGGCAGCGGGCCCGCCGCTCCGGCCGCGTCCGCGGTGGCGGTCCGCGCCAGTTCGGTGAGCGCCAGCGGATTTCCCGCGGCCTGCGCGAGGATCCGCGCCCGGAGCCGGCCGACGGGGCGGTCCGGACGCAGGTCCAGCAGCCGGTCGGACGCGGCGGCGTCGAGCGGCCCCAGGGTGAGTGCCGCCGCCCGCGGGCCGAGGACCGGCAGGGTGTCGGCGGGGCGGGCCGCGAACAGCATCGTGACCGGCTCGCCCGCCAGCCGCCGGGCCACGAACGACAGCACCTCCAGGGAGGCGCGGTCGCACCACTGCGCGTCGTCCACCACCACGAGCAGCGGGCACCGGCCGCCCAGGGCCGAGAGCAGCTCCAGCACGGCGACACCCGCCGCCATGACACCGCCGTCCGCCGCGACCGGCCGGGCCGCGAGCACTGCGCGCAGTACTTCCCGCCGCTCCCCGGCCAGCTCCAGCCCGTCCCACTCCGCGGCCGAGGGCCGCAGCAACTGGTGCAGCGCGGCGAACGGCAGCCCCTTCTCGGGCTCGCTGCCCTCGGCGCGCAGCACGCGCGTGCCCGCCGCCGGGGCCCGGCGCACCGCCCGCTCCAGCAGCGCGCTCTTTCCCGTGCCCGGCTCGCCGAGAAGCAGCAGCACCGGATCGGGCGACGGCACGTCCGCCGCGCGCAGGACACGGGCCAGTTCCGCGTCCCGGCCGACGAGCGGCGGGTCCCCGGCCGCCTCGGGGCCGACGGCCGCCCGGCCGCCGTCCGTGTGTTCGTCCACGGGGTCTCCCGGAGTCGTGGCCCGCCGATCGGAGCCGCCTCGCCCTTGCCCGCACCAGGCTACCGGCGGGTCCGCCCGGCCCCCGGGGTGCTCGGGCGGGTGCAGTCACGTGACCGATACCCGCCGCACCGGCGCCGCTCCTACGGTTCTGGAAAAGCCCGCACACCGGTGAGAACGAGAGAAGAGAAATGGAAAGCATCGCATTCGGCGACATCACCGTCACCCGGATCCGGGAATATTACGGACCCATCGGATTCGCCCCCGCGGACATCGTCCCGGACATACCGAAGGAGACCTGGGAGAACGCGCGTTCCTGGCTCGTCCCGCATTTCCTGGACCCCGGGACACAGGTGGTGAACGCCGCCGTCCAGACGTGGCTGATACGCAGCGAAGGCAGGAACATCCTCGTCGACACCGGCGCGGGCAACCACAAGGAACGTCCGTACGCGCCGCTCTGGAGCCACCTGGACACCGACTTCCTGGCCCGGCTCGAACAGGCCGGAGTCCGCCCCGAGGACGTCGACCTCGTGATCAACACGCATCTCCACAACGACCACGTCGGCTGGAACACCTACCTGGAGGACCGGCACTGGGTCCCCACTTTCCCCAATGCCACCTATCTCATCCCGAAGACCGAATTCGACTTCTGGAACCCGGACAACGGCCACACCCCGAGAATCGGCCGCGGACATCAGAACGTCTTCGAGGACAGCGTGGCCCCCGTGCACCGGGCGGGCCTGACCCTGCTGTGGGAGGACAGCCACCGCATCGACGCCGGGCTGCGTCTGGAGGCGGCGCCCGGACACACCCCGGGCTCCTCCGTGCTGACCCTGGCCTCCGGGTCCGACCGCGCGGTGTTCGTCGGCGATCTGCTGCACAGCCCGGCGCAGATCCTCGAACCGGACGCCAACAGCTGCTTCTGCGAGGACCCCGCGGGCGCCCGCGCCACCCGCCGCAGGATCCTCGGCTGGGCCGCCGACCACAACGCCCTCGTCGTCCCCGCGCACTTCGGCGGCCACGGCGCCGCCGAAGTCGTGCGGGACGGAAGCAAGTTCGCCGTCAAGGGCTGGGCGCCGCTCACCCCGTACACCGACCACGACTGAGCCCCGTGAAAGGCACACCCGTGCACCATCGCCCCGACCCCGTCGTGACCACCGGACGGGGAGCCGTCCGCGGCCTGCGCCAGGACGACGGCACCCTCGCCTTCCACGGCATCCCCTACGCCGCCCCGCCCCGCGGCGGCGGCCGGTTCACCGCCCCGCGGCCGCACCCGCCCTGGTCCGGAGTACGCGACGCCACCGCGCCGGGACCCACCGCGCCCCAGTCCGCCCGAAGCCTCGGCGGAGTCGACATGTCCCCCTACTTCGCGCCCGGTTGGGTCCGCGGCGAGGACTACCTCACCGTCGACGTCCGCACGCCCGCCGCCCCCGGTGTCCCCGGCGCTCCCGGTTCCCCTGGCACCGCCGGTACCCCCGGCACCCCCGATAGCCCTGGCACTCCCGATAGCCCTGGCACTCCCGATACCCCCGGCACCCTCAAGGCCGCCGAACACGGCCTGCCCGTCATGGTGTTCGTCCACGGCGGCGGATTCGTCGCCGGATCGACCCGCTCGCCGCTGTACGACGGCACCGCGTTCGCCCGGGACGGCGTCGTCCTCGTCACCGTCAACCACCGGCTCGGCATCGCCGGGTTCCTCGACCTGCCCGGGGCACCCGCCAACCGCGGCCTGCTCGACGTGATCGCCGCCCTGCGCTGGGTCCGCGCGAACATCGCCGCGTTCGGCGGCGACCCCCGCAACGTGACCCTGTTCGGGCAGTCGGCCGGGGCGACCCTCGTCGGCGGTGTCCTCGCCGCCCCCGAGGCCACCGGCCTGCTCCGCCGGGCGATCGTCCAGAGCGGCAGCGGCCTGGGCGCGTTCACGCCCGAGCAGGCCGCCCGGGTCACCGCGGCCGCCGCCGGGATCCTCGGCGTCGCACCGCACGCGGACGGCTTCGCCGGCCTGCCCGACGAACACCTGGTCGAGGCCGCCGCCGGGCTCGCGGGCATCGACCTGCGCACCGCCACCGACCACGACCCGCTCATGGGCCTCAGCCCCTTCGGCCCGGTCCTCGGCACCCAGCCCGCCCGGTCCGTGGCCGCCGGGCTCGGCTCCGGCGTCGACCTGCTCATCGGGACCAACTCCGAGGAGGGAAACCTCTATCTGGTCCCCGTCGACGCGTACGCCCGCTCCACCGACGCGGACGTGCACGACACGGCGGCCCGCGCCCACCCCGACCCGGACCGGCTGGTCGCGGCGCACCGGACCGCGCGCCCCGGGGCGTCACCCGGCGCCCTGCGGTCCGCCGTCCTCGGCGACGCCCTGTTCGGCGCGGGCAGCCGCGCCCTGGCGGAGGCCCACGCGGCACACCCCGGATCGAACACCTACGCCTACGAGTTCACCTGGCGCTCCACCGCCCTGGGCGGCGCGCTCGGCGCCGCCCACGCGGTGGAACTCCCCTTCGTCTTCGACCGCGTCCACCTGCCCGCGCTGCGCGGCGCCGACGGCCTGCTCGGCCCCGCCGAACCCCCGGCAGGGCTCGCGGCCCGGATGCACGGCGCCTGGATCCGCTTCGCCCGCACCGGCGACCCCGGCTGGGACCCGTACGGCACCGGGCGCCGGACCACGATGCGCATCGGCGCCGAATGGACACAGGCCGACGATCCGCACCGCGCCGAACGGCTGGCCTGGACCTGACCGGGGCGGGGGCGCACGCCCCGAGGCACCCGGACGCCCTCGCCCTCGCCCCGTCGCCGTCGCCGTCGCCGTCAGATCGCACCGGCCGCCAGCCAGTCGTGGACGGCGAGCGCGGTCGTCCGGGCATGCTCCTCCAGCAGCGTGAAGTGGTCGCCGGGCACGGTGACCTCGGTGTGCGGCAGCGGCCAGGGCGGAGCGGACCCGGTACCGGGCAGCGGATCCCGCGCGCGGACGAACAGGGTGGGCGCGGCGAGCCGCCGGGGCACCCAGCCGGCGAACAGCTCCGCGTACCGGGCCATGGCCGTCAGCCGGTCCGGCTCGGCGGAGGCGAACCGCGCCGCCCGGTGCAGCATGTCCACCGTCATCGCGGGCAGCGCCCGATCCCGGTCCGCGTCCGGGCTCGGGTGGGTGTCCAGCAGGACCACGGCCTGCGGCGCGGCCCCCGCGGCGGCCAGCCGCTCCGCCACCGCCTGCGCCACCCAGCCGCCCGCCGAGCGGCCCAGCAGCACCACCGGACCGCCGTCCGCGACCGCCCGGACCGCCGCCGCCTGGGCGGTCAGAAGGGCGTCCAGGGTGGCGGGCAGCGCCTCCCCGGCGCCGAACCCGGGGTGCCGCAGCGCCGACACCGGGCGCAGGTTCCGCAGTCCGGCGCCGAGACGGGCGTACTCCTGCGGTCCGGAGAGCGCGCTGAGGGCGGGGAAGCAGACCACCCGGGGCCCGGCCGTGTCCGGTGCGAGCGGCACCGGGCCGTGCGCCTTCCCGGTGGCCCCGGCACGGTCGAAGACCGGCCGGAAGCGGGCCGCGACGGTCAGCAGCACCATGCCGTCCCAGGTCCGCCCCTGGTCGCAGGCCGTGCGGAAGAGCCCGCCCAGGGAGTCCGGCGCGGGCCTGTCGTGCGCCGGGGACTCCTCGGGCGCGTCGGATCCGCCGTGCGCGTCGGGGGAGCCGTCGCGTCCCGGAGTCGGAGTCGGAGCCGGGGCCGGGGCCGGAGCGGGGGTAGGGGCAGAGGCCGGGGCCGGGGTCGGGGTCGGTGCTGCGGCGGGGGCGACCCTCTCCGGGGCGGCCGCCTCCCGGGCGTACCGCTGCGCCAGTTCGGCGGCGACCGCGCGCGGGGTCGGGAAGTCGAACAGCAGGGTGGCGGGCAGCGTCAGTCCCGTGGCGGCCGTGAGCCGGTTGCGCAGTTCGACGGCGGCCAGCGAGTCGAGGCCCTGGTCCGCGAGCAGGTCGTCCGGGTGGACGGCGTCCGCCCCCTCCGGGTGGCCCAGCACCGAGGCCGCCAGCGCCCGCACCTGCGCGAGCAGCGGTCCGGGCCGCCGGGCGAGCGGGTCACCGGCCGGGTCCGCCGGACCGGGCACCGGCCGCGGCGCGCGATGCCCGGCCGCCGGACCACCGGGGTGCGGTGCGGCGGGATGACCGGCGCGCAGGGCGGCCGGGTCGAGGCGGGCCGCCACCACCACCGGATCGTCCCCCGCCACCGCCGCGTCGAACAGGGCCAGTCCCTCGTCGTCGCCGAGCGGGCCGAACCCGGCGGCGGCCATCCGCCGCAGGTCCGCGTCGGTGAGGTGCGCCATCATGCCGTCGTGCTGCCGCCAGGGGCCCCAGGCGATCGAGGTGCCGGGCAGCCCGAGCCGCCGCCGGTGCCGCGCCAGCGCGTCCAGGACGCAGTTCGCCGCCGCGTAGGTGGCCTGCCCCGCCGAGCCGAACGTGCCCGCCACCGACGAGAACAGCACGAACATCGCCAGGTCGCGCCCCCGGGTCAGCTCGTGCAGGGCGAGGGCCGCGTCCGCCTTCGGCCGCAGCACCCGCGCCAGCCGGTCGTCGGTGAGCGCCGGGACGATCCCGTCGTCCAGCACCCCGGCGGCGTGCACGATCCCGGTCAGCGGACGGTCCTCCGGTACGCCGTCGAGCAGGGCGGCGAGCGCCGTGCGGTCCCCGACGTCGCACGCCCGGACGCTCACCCGGGCCCCCGCGGCGCGCAGCTGCGCGACGAGTCCGTCCACCCCCGGCGTCCGCGGCCCGCGTCGGCCGGCCAGCACCAGATGCCGTACACCGTGGGCGGCGACCAGCTGCCGGGCCACCAGCGCGCCCAGGGAGCCGGTACCGCCGGTGACCAGCACGGTGCCGCCGGGGTCCGGTCGCCGCCCGGCCCGCCGCCTCGTCCCGGCCGGGGCCAAGGGCACCCGGACCAGCTCCGGGACGTGCGCCACGCCCCGCCGTACGGCCGTCTCCGGGGCGGGGGAGGCCGCCAGGGCGGGCAGCAGCCGCCACGAGGCGGGGTCCCCGTCGACGTCGACGAGCGCGAAGCTGCCCGGGTTCTCCCGCAGCGCCGAGCGGACCAGGCCCCACACCGGCGCGTGCGTCGGCAGGGACGGCTCCGCCGCTGCCGGTACGGACCCGGTGCCGTCCGCCGGAGCGAGATCCGCGTCGGCCGGGGGGACGGCGTCGCGGGTCACCAGGACCAGGCGGGATGCCGCCAGGCGCGGTGTGGCGAGCCACTCCCGGACCAGCCGCAGCGCCCAGGTGGCCGCCCACCGCGTCCGCCCCGCGTCGTCCTGTGTTCCCGCGGCCGGGTCCGGCGGCGCCGGGCACGGCGCGACGACCACGGGCGGCGGGGAGCCGAGGGAGCCGAGCGCGGTGAGGGCCGCATGCACGGGAACACCGAATCCCGGGGGAGCCAGGGCGTCCACCAGCGGGGTGCCGGTCTCGCCCAGCACCCCCCAGTGCCGCACCGCCTCCGGCGGCGGCGCCCCGTCCGCCGGTACCCAGTCCACCCGGTGCAGTCCTCCGCCGAGCGGGGCCGCCGACTGCGAGGGAAGCGAGGGAAGGTGACGCAGCGTCAGTGCATCGACGGACACCACCGGCACACCCGCCTCGTCGGCCAGGTCCACCCGCCACCGTCCCTCCCGGCCGGGAGCGATCCGCACCCGCAGCCGCCGCACACCGGCCGTCGGCCTGTGCGGGCGGACCCCGTCGAAGGCGAAGGGCAGGGCGGGACGGGACGTGTCACCACCGGGCCGGTTTCCGGAGTCCGCGGAGTCCGCGGAGCCCGCGGAGCCCCCGGAGTCCGCGGAGCCCCCGGAGTCCGTGGTGGTGCTGTGGAGCGCCAGGATGTGCAGCGCGGCGTCGAACAGGGCGGGATGCAGGGCGAAGTCCTGGCCGAGGCCCTGCTCGGGACCGGCCGCCGGAGCCTGGGCGACTGCGGCCGTCGGCAGGACGACATCGGCGTACAGCTCCTGCCCGCGCCGCCAGCCGGCCCGCAGGCCACGGAAAGCGGGCCCGTAGCGCAGCCCGTCCCCGGCAAGGCGCTCGTACGGATCCTGCTCCGCGCCCCCGGCGGACGGCGGCGACGGCAGCGGGAGCGCGCCGGACGGCGGCCAGGACGTCCCCTTCCCGGACCTGGCGGATCCCGCGCCCTCCCCGCCGCCCGCACACGGATCCGCAGGGGTGCGCCCCGGTGGCTCCAGCGTGCCCGAGGCATGCCGCTGCCACGGCCGGTCGCCCGCCGGAGTGTGCGGCCGGGCGTGGAACAGCACGGTGCGCCGCCCCGGCTCGTCCGGTCCCGACACCTTGACCTGGACCTCGACCGCGCCGTCGGACGGCAACGGCAGGGGCGCGGTCAGGGTGAGTTCGCCGAGGACGGGCGTTCCGGTCGCGGCACCGGCGTGCAGGGCCATCTCCACGAAGGCGGTCGCGGGCAGCAGGACCGACCCGGCCACCACGTGATCGGCCAGCCAGGGGTGGTCGCGCACCGACAGCAGCCCGCCCAGCAGCAGCCCGCCGTCGTCGGCCGTCGTGACGCGGGTGCGCAGGAACGGATGGACCGGACCGGCGCCCGGGAGCGCGGCGGTGCCGGACGGCGTGGCCGCGGATGCCGTGGAACGGTGCGGCGGGGCCGCGTCGAGCCAGTGGCGGCGGCGCTGGAAGGCGTACGTGGGCAGGGGGACGCGCCGTCCGCCGCGACCGGCGAACACGGCCCGCCAGTCGACCGGCACCCCGTGGGTGTGCAGCGCGGCCAGGGCGTCGAGGACGGACTCCGCCTCCGGCCGCGCCCCGCGCAGCGCGGACAGCAGCAGCGGCGGCGCGGCCCGCCCGGCACCCGCCCCCGTTCCGGCACCGTCCCTACCGTCCCCACTGCCTGTGCTGCCTGTGCCGTCTGCGCCGCCCCCCTGCTCCGGGGCCGACGGGTCCGCTCCGGGCGCGGCCAGGCAGCGGCGGACCAGGCCGGTGAGCACGGCGTCCGGGCCCAGTTCGACGTAGTGCGCCGCGCCCCGCTCCCGCAGCAGCGCCACGGAGTCGGCGAAGCGGACCGGGCGGCGGACGTGGTCCACCCAGAACTCCGCCGTGCCCAGATCCGCGTCGGTGGCCGCCCGGCCCGGCCGCACGGCCATGACCAGCGGCAGGCGCGGCGCGGCGAAGGCGAGGTCGCGCACCGCCTCCGAGAAGCCGGACAGCATGGGCTCCATGCGCGCGGAGTGGAAGGCATGGCTCACCCGCAGATGTGTCACCGGCCGGCCGCGTTCCCGGAAGGACGCGGCCGTCTCCCGCACCGCGTCCAGGTCCCCGGAGACGACCACCGAGGCGGGCCCGTTGACCGCGGCGATCTCCACCGCGCCGCCCGTCCCGGCGATCGCGGCGGCCACCTCGTCGGCACCGGCGGCGACGGAGGCCATGCCGCCGCCCGGCGGCAGCGCGTCCATCAGCCGCCCTCGGGCCGCCACCAGTGTGCAGGCGTCCGCCAGGGACAGCACCCCGGCGGCATGGGCGGCGGCCACCTCGCCCACCGAGTGCCCGGCCACCAGGTCCGGGCGCAGCCCCCACGCCTCGAACTGCCGGAACAGGGCCGTCTCGACGGCGAAGAGCGCGGGCTGCGCGAACCGGGTCGCCTCCAGCAGCGCCGCCTTCTCCGTGCCGGTGTCGGCGAACACGACGTCCCGCAGGGGCACGGGCAGCAGCGGATCGAGCAGCGCGCAACACGCCTCGAACGAGCGGGCGAAAGCGGGGAACTGTACCCGCGCGGCATACAACTCGCGCCCCATGCCCAGGCGTTGGCTGCCCTGTCCGGTGAAGAGGAAGGCCAGTGGGCCACGGCTGCGGGAACTTCCCCTGCGCACCCCTGACCGGGTCTCGCCGTCCGCCAGCAGCCGCAGTGAGTCGAGCAGTCCGGCGCGGTCGCGGGCCACCGCCACGGCCCGGTGCTCGAAGGCCGTGCGGGTGGTGGCGAGCGAGTGGCCGAGGTCCACCGGTGCGGCGTCGGGGCGGGCGCCGACGTACTCGTACAGCCGCCGTGCCTGGGCCCGCAGGCCGGTCTCGGTCCGCGCCGACACCGGGAACGGCACGGGAACCGGTTCCGGGGGCGCCGACGTGGGCGGCAGCACCGCCGCCGCGTCCGTCGTCGTCATCGGCGGGGAAGCATCGTGATCCGCCGGGGGCTCCTCCAGCACCACATGGGCGTTGGTGCCGCTGATCCCGAAGGAGGACACCCCGGCCCGGCGCGGGCGGTCCGTCACCGGCCACTCCACCGGCCGGGTCAGCAGCGCCACCCGGCCCGACGACCAGTCGATCCGAGGGGAGGGTGCGTCGGCGTGCAGCGTGCGCGGCAGCACACCGTGCGCCATCGCCTGCACCGTCTTGATGACACCGGCCACCCCGGCGGCGGCCTGCGTGTGCCCGATGTTCGACTTCACCGAGCCCAGCCGCAGGGGGCGTTCGCGCGGCTGCCGCCCGTACACCTCCAGGAACGCCTCCGCCTCGATGACGTCGCCCAGCCGGGTGCCCGTACCGTGCGCCTCCACCGCGTCGATGTCCCCGGGCGCCAGGCCCGCGTCCGCGAGGGCCTGCCGGATCACCCGCTGCTGCGCCGGGCCGTGCGGTGCCGTCAGGCCGTTGCTGGCCCCGTCCTGGTTCACCGCCGTGCCGCGCACCACGGCCAGGACGGAGAGGTCCGCGCGCCGCGCCTGCGAGCGGCGGCACAGCAGCAGCATCCCGGCGCCCTCGGCCCACCCCGTGCCGTCGGCGGACGCGCCGAACGCCTTGCAGCGGCCGTCCGGTGCCAGCGCCCGCTGACGGCTGAACTCCACGAACGACGAGGGTCCCGACATCACCGTCGCCCCGCCGGCCAGCGCGTACCCGCATTCGCCCCGGCGCAGCGACTGCGCCGCCAGGTGCAGGGCCACCAGGGACGACGAGCACGCCGTGTCCACGGTGACCGCCGGGCCTTCGAGCCCCAGGGTGTAGGCGATCCGGCCGGAGGCGACGCTCCCCGCGTTGCCGATGCTCAGATACCCCTCGACCTGCTCGGGCGTCTGCGCGAGCCGGCCCGCGTAGTCGCTGTACATCAGACCGGCGTAGACCCCGGTCGCGGAGCCGCGCAGGGCACGCGGCAGCAGCCCGGCGTGCTCGACGGCCTCCCAGGCCACTTCGAGCAGCAGCCGGTGCTGCGGGTCCATGGCCGTCGCCTCGCGCGGGGAGATGCCGAAGAAACCCGGATCGAAGAGGTCCACGCCGGACAGGAAGCCGCCCTCGCGCACATACGTCCGGCCCGGCCGCCCCGGGTCCGGGTCGTACAGCGCCTCGGTGTCCCAGCCGCGGTCGGCGGGGAACGGGCCGATGGCGTCCCGCCCCTCGGCGACCAGCCGCCACAGCTCCTCGGGGGAGGTCACGCCCCCCGGGTAGCGGCAGGCCATCCCCACGATCACCACCGGGTCCTCGTCCGGCGGGACCGCGGTACGGCGCGCGGGCAGGAGCGCGACGGGCGCGGCGGCGGTCCGCGACCGGAGATGGGCGGCGAGCGCGGCGGCCGTGGGGAAGTCGAAGGCGACGGCCTCGCCGAGCGGCAGGCCGGTCGCCGCCGCCAGCCGCTCGCGCAGCGCCGTCGCCGCCAGCGAGTCCATGCCCAGGTCCCGCAGTGCCGTCCCCGGATCCACCGCCCCCGGCGCACAGCCGAGCACAGCCGCCGCCTCCCGCCGCACGAGGCCCAGCAGATCCGGGGCCGTCCCTCCGGCCGGGGGCGTTCCTCCGACCGGGATCGTCCCTCCGGTCGGGGCCGTTCCTCCGGCCGGGGTCAATACTTCGCCCTCGCCGGGCTCTCCTGCCGCGCCTGTTCCTCCGGCCGTACCCGGTCCTCGTACCGGATCCGGCCCCCCGGCCGCCACCACCGGCGCGCCGGTCATGTCGTCCGCCTCCAGCAGCCGTGCCGGGCGGTCGGCGAGGGCGGACCGCAGGATCTTCCCGGAGGCGGTACGGGGGATGTGGCCGACCTCGTACAGGCCGGCGGGCACCTTGGCGGCGGACAGCTCCGCGCGGCAGGCGGCGAGGATCCGGCCCCGGTCCAGCCGGGCACCGCCCGGCGTGGCGACCAGCTGGGCCACCGGCACCTCACCGAAGAGGGGGTGGGGGCGCCCGTACACCGCGGCGTCCGCCACCTCGGGCAGCCGCCGCAGCACCGCCTCCACCTCGGCCGGATGCACGTTCACCCCGCCCCGGACGATCAGGTCGCCCGCCCGCCCGGTGATCACGATGTCGCCGCGGGCGTCGATCCGGGCCAGGTCGCCCGTGCGGAACCAGCCGTCGCGCAGCACCTCGGCGGTGGCCTCGGGGCGGTCGTGGTAGCCGGGCATGACGCCGGGCCCGCTCACCCACAGCTCGCCCTCGCCGGTGTCCCGACCGTCCGGGCCGCCGCCGACCCGGACCCGGGTGCCGGGCAGCACCCGGCCGCACGAACCGGCGGCGGTCGCCTCGCCCGGCGCCGCCATGGTGACGGGCCCCGCCTCGGTGCTGCCGTAGTGCTCCAGGAACGGCACCCCGCAGACCGCCTCGAACGCCCTGCGGAACGCGGCGCCCGCCGGGGCACCGCCGCTGACACAGCCCCGCAGCGCCGGTGTGCCCAGCCCGCGCCCGTTCCCGTTCCCATCCCCCTCTTCGTCTCCGTCCCCATCCCCCTCTTCGTTCCCGTCTTCGGCTCTGTCGCCCGCCTCGCGCCGGACCGCGTCGAGCAGCGCCGAGTAGGTCGTCGGCACCCCGCCGAGCAGCGTGTACGGGGCGTCCTCACGGCGCAGTTCGCCGAGCGTCTCCGCCACCGAGAACCGGTCCGGCAGCATCGCGCTCGCCCCGCTCGCGGTCACTCCGAGGACGCAGACCACCTGGCTCATGGCATGGTGCAGGGGCAGCGGCCACAGCAGCCGGTCCCGTTCGCCCAGACCCAGGACGCCGACCAGGCCCGCGGCGACGCACGACAGACGGTTGCGCTGGGTGGACAGGACCCCCTTGGGCACACCGGAGGACCCGGACGTGTAGAGCAGCCAGGCCACCTCGTCGAGACCGAGGTCGTCGCGTGCGGGTACATCCGGCTCCGTACCAGCCAGTTCCTCGTACCGCAGCACGCGCGGGACACCGGCCGTCGTCGCCGCTTCCCCGGGGCCGCTCCCCGCCTCGCACTCGGGGTCCGGCCCGCGCTCGGGGTCCGCCTCGCGCACGGGGTCCGTCCCGTCGCCGGACACCGCGACCACCGTGAGCCCGGGGCGGGAGAGCAGCGCGCGGTGGCGCGCCAGACGGCCGTCGTCGGTGACCAGCACACGTGCCGCGCAGTCGTCCAGCAGCCGGGCCGCCTCCGCCCCGGTGCTCCCGGGATCCAGCGGTACGCCCACACCACTCGCACGGGTGACGGCGAGCAGGCTCTCGACGGCCTCCACCCGGTTGCCGAGCAGGATCGCCACCCGCTCGCCCCGCGCCAGGCCGAGCCCCGCCAGCCGGCCGGCCAGCCGCCGGGTGCGCCGCTCCAGCGCACGGTAGGTCAGCCGCGTACGCCGGTCCTGGAACGCGGTCTTCTCCCCGAGGAGCCGCGCGTGCTCCCGCAGCGTCTCGTGCAGCGGCCTGAGGACTTCCGTGTCATCGGTCACCCGCTCGAACCCTCCTCTGTGCACCCGTGGTTGAGGAGACGGTGGCACAGGGGGACCGGTTGCCCGGAGGTGGAGGCTTGTGCAGTAAGCAAGTTGACGCCGTGTCAGTTCACAGGCGCCCCGACCGGCGACCGGTGGCGGGGGTTCAGTCGCGGTAGGCGGCGACCGCGATCCGCACGAAGGAGCGGACCAGCGGATCGGTGTCGTCCTCGTGCCACGCCACCACCACCGGGCTGGGCGGCATGTCCACCAGCGGCACCACGGTCAGTCCCGCGGGCGGCACATGGTCCAGGAGCGTCACGCCGACCGTGCCGTTCCACAGGACGGCCTGCTGGCACTCCTGGACGGTGCGCACCACCGGGCCGAGGCGCGGCTCACCACCGCTCCAGTACGTCTGCCAGGCGGGGTCGGTGCCCTCCGGGAACAGGAACCAGCGGCGGTCGGCCAGTTCCGCGAGCCGCAGGCCGCCCCGGCGGGCCAGCGGATCGTCGGCGCGCAGCAGCGCGCCCACCGGATCGGCGCGCAGCTCGCGCACGGTCAGGCCGGTCCCGTCGAACGGGCCCCGGGTCAGGGCGACATCGACCAGACCCGCCGTCAGCCCGCAGGCCGGGTCGGTCAGATCGGTGTCGCGGACCCGGACCTCCACCTGCGGGTGCCGCCGCCGGTAGGCACCGGCCAGCCGGTTGGCGCCCGGATCGGAACTGTCGCCGAGGATGCCGACGGTGAGAACGGCGGTCCCGGCTGCCGCGGCCACCCGCACCCGCACCCGGTCGGCCTGGTCGAGCAGGGCGCGCGCCTCGTCGAGCAGCACCGCGCCCGCCTCGGTGAGCGCCACACCGGTGGGCGAGCGGTCGAACAGCGCGGCGCCCAGGTCCGCCTCCAGCCGCTTGACGGCCCGGCTCAGCGGGGGCTGGCTCATATGCAGCCGCGCGGCGGCCCGGCCGAAGTGCAGCTCCTCGGCCACCGCCACGAAATACCGCAGGGTCCGCAGCTCCATGCTGCAACGATACCCGTACGGTATCGACGCCGCGGAACAGGTCTTGGACAGCGCGGGCGGCCCGGCCGTGGAATCGGAACATGACACATGAACCGCACTCCGGCGCGTCCGCCGGCCTCCCGAAGCACCAGCGCGCGACCACCGCCCCGGCCGTGTCGGTGGTCGGCCCGGACGAGGGTGAGACGATCTGGCTGGGCACCACGCGCATGCGCGTCCTGGAGGACGGCAGCACCACCGGGCACCGCCTCGGCCTCGCCGAATCCGTCCTCGCCCCGCACACCCCCGGCCCGCCGCAGCACCGCCATGCCCAGCACGACGAGGGCTTCTACATCGTCTCCGGCACGGTGCGCTTCACCGTCGGCCACGAGGTCCACGACGCCACCGCGGGCACCCTCGTGATGGTCCCGCCCGGCGCCCCGCACACCTTCGCCAACATCACCGGCGAACCGGCCGTCATGGTCAGCACCTTCACACCGGACCTGTACGTGCAGTACTTCCGTGACCTGCGGGACCTGTACGCCGGGGACGGGACGCCCGACCCGGGGGAGACCGTCCGCACGATGCGCCGCTACGCCACGGAGCCCGCCACCGACCTCGCCCCGCGTCCCGGGGAGCGCCCCTCATGACCCTCGCCTACGGCGTCGTCGCCGGTCTGCTCGCCCTGTTCTCCTTCTACTCGGGCGCGCTGAAGGCGGTCCGCAGCCGTGCACAGCTCCAGCCGATGATGGCCTGGGTCGACACCATGCCGATGCCCGCCGTCAGGGCCCTCGGCGCGGTCGAGGTGCTCGGCGCGCTCGGACTGGTCCTGCCGCCGCTCACCGGCATCGCCCCCGGGCTCGCCCTGGCCGCCGCCCTCGGGTTCGTCGTCCTCCAGACCGGCGCGACAGGAGTCCACCTGCGCCGCGGGGACCGCGCGATCGGCCTCAACGTCACCCTGCTGCTCACCGCGGCGCTGACCGTCTGGCTCGCCACGGTCTGGGTGTGACACGACCGGCTGTACGAGTCCGTCGGGTCGCGCGGGTCTGTCGTAGGCGATCTGTCGTACGGCGATGACTCCGGAGCGGCCCGGCGGTCGTTGTACGGGAGAGGAACACCGAGAAGGAACGGAACCGAGAAGGAACGGAAAGGAACACCGCCATGCCCGTACAGCAGCCCACGACCGACTTCGACGCCCGCTACAGCTCCGCGCTGCGTCCCCGCCCGGGTGCCGCCGAGGCCACCGCCACCCCGTGGTCCGAGGCCGAGCGGCGGCTGCGGGCGGCCGAGATCTTCTGGGTCTCCACGGTGCGCCCCGACGGCAGGCCGCACGTCACGCCCGTGATCGCGGCCTGGCACGACGGCACGCTGTACTTCTCCACCGGCCCCGGGGAGCAGAAGGCCAGGAACCTCGCCCGAAACGCGCACTGCGCGCTGACCACCGGGGCGAACGCGCTCACCGAGGGGCTCGACCTCGTGGTCGAGGGGTGTGCCGAACAGGTCACCGATCCGGCCCTCCTGGAGGAGGTGATCGGGGCCTACGAGGCGAAGTACGGGCCGCACATCACCTCGCCCGAGGGCACCTTCCACGGCATCGGTGACGCCTTCCGCGACGGCGGCGCGGTGGTCTTCGCGGTGGCCCCGGCCACGGCGTACGGCTTCGGCCGCGACCAGGGTGTCTACACGCACACCCGGTGGACCTTCCCGGCGGCGGAGGCGGCCGGGCCGGAGTCCTGAAGCCGCCGGGACACCCGCAGCGGGCCCCCGGCCGCCTGTGGCAGTCCTGAGACATTCCCGGTCCGGGGGAGGGGGCAGAGATGGTGTCGACCATGGTTCCGGCGGAGGACACCCGGCGGGACCATCAAGCAAGGCAAGGAGTGTTCAGCATGCGTTCCCACACGAAGTACGCGATCGCCGTCGCCACCGCCGCGCTCACGGGGGCCGCCTGTACGGGCGTCGCGCAGGCGTCCCCCACGGCGCACCGCACCGCCTCCGCGGCAACCCGCGCCGCCGCCCCCTCGGCCTGCCGTCCGGCCAACCATCTCGCCCGGGTCACCCAGGACCAGGCCAGCTCCGGACACAGCCACTACCGCGTGACCCTGACCGCGCCGCGCGGGTACGAGCCGTGCACACTGGCCGGCTCGCCCACCGATGTGCGGTTCTCCCGCAACGGCGGACAGGTCGCCGTCGCCGCGGGCCGCTACGGGGATCAGAAGGCGCCGGTGACCTTCGGACCGGGCCACCCGGTGCACTTCGACATCCAGGTGCCCGGCCAGGGCCGCGGGGCCGCCGCCGACGGGGTCGCGTTCACGCTGCGCGCCCCGGACGGGGAGATTCCCGGCACGTCCGTCGGTGAGGGCACCCTCACGGTGACCCCCGGCACCCTCGTCGGACCGGTCCAGAGCGGCGCCTGACCCGCCCGCCCGGTGCGTCCCGGCGCGGTGCTCGCGCACCGCCGGGGACGGGACGCGCCGGGCACCTTCGCGGCTCACCCCTGGAACGGCCCGCCCACGCTGTCGTCCGCCGGGGTCCGGGCGGGCGGCGCGGTCGTCCTCGGCGCCTCCTCGGTCAGGGCCTCGATCAGGTGCGGGACGAGGCGGTGGGAGAGGCCCCGGACGTCGCCGTCCCGGGTGCTCCGGATCAGATGGAGCGCGGTCAGGCCCTCGGACAGCGCCACGATCAGCCGGGTCAGGTCCTCGGCGGGCACGGACGGCCGGCGGCCGGTCGCGCTCAGCGCGCGCAGGACCAGGCGCGACAGGCCCTCGGTGAGCCGTTCCTCGTGCGCGGCCAGCGCCCGCGCGGTCTCCGGGGAGCGCGCCGCGTGCAGCGTGAACTCCATCGAGACCACGAACCAGCGCCGCTCCTCGGGACGCTCCGCGATCCGGTCCAGGAACTGCGCCACGGGATCGGCCCGCGGGTCCAGCCCCGCCGCCGTCTCCTCCAGCCGGGCCAGCAGCCGGTCGGTGTGCGCGTCGTACAGGGCGAGGAACAGCTCCTCCTTGTCCCGGTAGTTGGAGTAGAAGGCGCCGCGGGTCAGTCCGGCCCGCTCCACGATGTCGCTCACCGAGGTGGCGTGGAAGCCCTTCTCGGTGAACAGGGCCAGCGCGCTCTCCAGCAGGCCGGCGACGGTGCGGGGACGTCGTTTCGTGGGTGACTTGGGCACGACGGGACCTTTCGTACGGCGGTGGCGCGAGGGCCTCTGCGGGACCAGTGTCCAACGGCGCGCCCGGTGCTTCAGCCGCCGGTGCCGTAGTCGTCGGAGAAGCCCCGGCCGCTCTTCACCCCGAGGTGCCCGGCGTCGACGTACCGGTGGAGCAGTTCGCGCGGGCCCGCGGGCAGTTCCGGGCGCTCGGCGGCGTAGTGGTCCTCGATGTCCAGGACCACGTCGAGGCCGACCTTGTCCATCATGCGGAAGGGACCGGCCTGCGAGCCGCTGTTGATCTGCCACATGCGGTCCACCTCCTGCGGGGTCGAGACGCCCTCGGCGACCACGGCCAGCGCCTCGCGCTTGATGGCCGCCCAGATGCGGTTGAAGATGAAGCCGGTGCTCTCGCGGCGGGCCTCGAAGGGGTGGATCCCGTACCCGGGCAGCACCCGCAGCAGCAGGTCGAGGACCGCGCGGTCGGTGAACTGCCGCGCCGGGTACGACGAGGAGTTGCTGGCGAGGATCGCGTCCGGGTCGGCGAGCGCGGGCTCCGGACGCGGATGACCGCTAAGCCATACACCCCGTATCGGATACACCATGTATCCGATACGGGGTGTATGGCAAACGGTCCGGCCCTCACTCCGCGGCGGCCGGCGGGGTGAAGAAGTTGACCAGGTTGCCGTCCGGGTCGCGGAGCAGCAGCGAGCGGTTGCCCCAGGGCATGGTGGTCGGCTCGGTGACGAAGTCGGTGTCCGTACCGGCCAGGTCCCGGTGGACGCGGTCCACGTCGTCGACCCGGAACTCGACGATCACGCTGTGGTTGTCGGCCGGGCGGGCGGAGCCCGGCGCGAAGAGCGGCACGGTGCGGGTGCCCGCGACGGCCAGGGTCGCGGTGGGGGTGCGCAGCTCGGCGAAGTCCTCGGTGGCCCAGGTCGCCGCCACCTGGGTGGCCCGCTCGTAGAAGGCGACGAGGCGTGCGACGTCGGCGGTGATGATGCGGATCGAGACGAAGTCCATGGCGTTCTCCTGTGCTTCTGCGGCATGCCCGATGGGGCGGTTGCGGCTCGTGCGGCCGCTGCGTCTTCGAAGGTAGGACAGATAGTGGACAGAACCGGTCCACTATTGCGGCTAGCCTCCACGGCATGACCCGACCCACCGGACGCGTGCTCACCCTCCTGGAACTGCTGGAGTCGGGCGGCACCCGGACCCTCGCGGAACTCGCCGACCGGCTCGGCGTGGACCCGCGCACCGTGCGGCGGTACATCGGCCATCTGCACGACCTCGACATCCCCGTCGAAGCGGTGCGGGGCCGCTACGGGGGCTACCGGCTGGCCCCCGGCCACCGGCTGCCGCCGCTCATGCTCGGCGACGGCGAGGCGCTCGCCGTCCTGCTCGGCCTGGTCGCCGCGCACCGGACCGGTCTGACGGCGGCGACGGCCACCGCGAGCGAGACGGCGGCGGCCAAGATCCGCCGCGTGCTGCCCCGCCGTCTGGCGCACCGGCTCGACGCGGTGCTGGACTCGCTCACCTTCACCGGGCCGCCCGGCCCCGGCCCGGCCGCCGCCCCCGACGCCGGTGTCCTGCTCACCGTCGCCGACGCGGTACGCCACCGCAGGCCCCTGTCGATCAGGTACACCGACCGGCGCGGCAGGCACAGCGAGCGCACTCTGCACGCGGACGGTCTGGTGGTGCACTCGGGCCGCTGGTACGTCACCGGAACCGACCCCGGCATCGGGGAGGAGCGCACGTTCCGTCTGGACGGCATCACCGGCGCGCGCACTCTCCCCGGGATGTTCGAGGCGCCCGCCAGCGGGCCCGAACCGGCGGAGCGGGTCCTCACCGGCTTCGCCACCGCCGCCTACCGGCACGAGGTGGTGCTGCACGTCCACGGGACGCTCGCCCGCATCCGGACCCGGCTGCCCGCCTCCGTCGCGACCGTGGAGGAGGCGCCGGACGCGGATCCTGTCCCCGAACGCTGGTACCGCGTCACCCTGCGCGTGGAACGGCTCGACTGGCTGCCCCCGGTCCTCGCCTCGCTCGACCTGCCCTTCGCCGTCGAGCGCCCCGGCGAACTCCGCGACCTCGTCGCCGCGTTCGCGGACCGCGTCGCCGAGAGCGCCCGCCGGACGCTCCCCGGGCCGCCCTGACGCACGCGCCGTACGGACCTGTCGTGCGCGCGCCGCCCTGGCCACCGGTCGGATCCCCGCGTCCCCGCGTCCCGAGGCGCGGGACGGCCATGTCCGCCTGGCGGACGCCCTCTTGCCGGGGCCGTGCCGCGCGCTCAGGATGATTCCCTACTTATCCGATAGGAAAAATGGAGAATGGTGGGGGTCGCCGTGAGCACACCCGTTGCGCGTCCGTCCGGGGTACGACGATGAGCGGGGCCGCGGAGGCCGGCGCCGCCGGTGGCACCGACGACGCGGCCGGGGGGACCGGGATCTGGCAGCGGGTCGCCCAGGACCTCGCCGACGACCTCGCGGTGGACGCGATCGACCGCGACCGGGCGGGGAAGCCGCCCTACGACGAGGTGGCCCGGCTGCGCGACTCCGGCCTCACCGCCGCCCTCGTACCGCCGGGCGCGCGGGGCGCGGGCACCGGGTGGCGGGACGCCTGCGACATCGTCCGCCGGATCGCGGTCGCCGACGGCTCGATGGGTGAACTCCTCGGCCGCCACTACGTGCTGTCCTGGACCGCCCGCTTCCTCGCCGAGCCGGGGCGCGCGGCCGACCTGGAGTCCCGTGCCGCGCACGAGCAGTGGCTGCTGGCGGGCGGCACCGGACCGGACGGCACGGACGAGACCCGGCACCCCGGCGACCCGGGCGCCGGCCTGACCCTGACCCGGACCGGTGACGGCTACCGCCTCAACGGCCGGCGGGCCCTGCCCACCGCCGTGGACACGGCCGACCGGCTCGTCCTGGACGCGGTCCGCGTGTCAGGCGGCGACGCCCTCGTCGTCCTGGTGGACCCGCACCACCCCGGGGCCGGCCGCACCCCTGTGACCGACCGGCTGGGCCAGCGGCTCACCGGCGCGGGCACGGTGGTCTTCGAGGACGTCCCGGTCGGCCCGTCCGACGTCATCGGGGCCGCCGCGCACGACGAGGACGCGGTGGCTCCCTCGGCCACCCTCGCCCCGCTGGCCCTGCGGCTCATGCTCGCCCAGGTCGTCCTCGGCGTGGCCGAGGGCGCGCTCGCCGAGGCGCGCGACCTGGCCCGTGCCGCCTCCCACGCCCGGCCCGTGAACGGAACGGGGCTCTGTCCCGACCTGCCCCCGGGCGCGGACGCCGACGTGCTGTTCGCCTTCGGGGAACTGGCGCTGGCCGTGCACAGCGCCTCGGCGGTCGTCGACCGCGCCACGGCCGCCATGGCACGGAGCCTGGACGCCGGACCGGAGCTGGACACCGAGCGGCGCGCGGACACCGCCGCCCTCGTCGCCGCCGCCGAGACCGTCACGGCGCGGTCGGCCCTGCACGCCGGGGAAGGGGTCCTGGAGCTGGCGGACGCCGAGGGGCTCGACCGGTTCTGGCGCAACATCCGGGTGCTCACCGGACGCGGCCCCGCCGCCCCCCTCCTGCGCTCCCTCGGCGACCACTTCCTGCACGGCGCGCGGGCCTCTGCGGCCCCCTGGAGCTAAGCCCCCGGCCCGCCGGGCCCCGCCACCACCCGCCCCGGCCGACCGCCCCGCCGACGGCCCGTCAGCCGCCCCGCCGACGGCCCGTCGGGCGACCCGTCAGCCGGCCCGTCGGGAAGGGTCCGGCATCCGGTCACCTGTTGACGCGCGGCGCGATCTCTTGCTCAATGGAGGGCATGACGGCCCGGCAGCAGCGCTTGACCACGCGCGACCACATCGACTTCGGTCGGGTGTGGTCCGCGGCGTGTCGCGCCTGACCCGGCAAGGGCCCGCCCGACCGGCCCGCCCCGCTGCCTCCGGGTGACCCCACCGCGGACCGAGCGGCTTCCGCGCACGTCCGCGGTCCCCGGCGCTTCCTCTGCGCAGCGCACCTGTCCGTACCCGACGCCCGGATCCGCACCCGGCGCCCGAAGCCGTCGCATCGTCCCGCTCCGCTTCCCCGCCGCGCTGAACCGGCGGCGCGGCGAGCCGACGCCGCCACGCCCGCGCGCCCACCGCCACCCCGGCTTCTCCCCGGCCCAGCAGACGAAAGGCCCCTCGCATGCCCGTGGAATTCCTCGGCATCGCCGCCACCAACGACGGCTCCGAGACCACCCCGCGCTCCGGCGCCGCCTTCGACAAGGACCACACGCTCCGCCTCGCCCGAGCGCACGAGGAGTACGGCTGGGACCGGGTGCTGTTCGCCTACGGCTCCGGATCCCCGGACCCCGCGCCGGCCGCCGCGTACGTGGCGAGCCGGACCGAGCGGCTGGGGATCCTGCTCGCCCACCGGCCCAACGTCTCCTATCCCACCTTCGCCGCGAAGACCTTCGCCACCCTGGACCAGATCAGCGACGGCCGGCTGACCGTCCACTTCATCACCGGCGGCAGCGACCACGAGCAGCGCCGCGAGGGCGACACCCTGACCAAGGACGAGCGCTACGCCCGCACCCGCGAGTACATCGGCGTCGTCAAGAAGATCTGGACCACCCGCGAACCCTTCGACCACGAGGGCGAGCACTACCGCTTCCACGACTTCGTCAGCGATGTCTTCCCCGTCCAGCAGCCGCGTCCCGGCGTCTCGTTCGGGGGCTCGTCGCCCGCCGCGTACGCCGCGGGCGGCGCCGAGGCCGACATCTACTGCCTGTGGGGCGAGCCGCTGGCCCGGACCGCCGAGCAGATCGAGTCCGTGCGCGCCGCCGCGCGGGCGGCGGGCCGCACCGACCTCCCGCGCATCCAGGCCGCCTTCCGCCCGATCATCGCCCCGACCGAGGAACTGGCGTGGGAGAAGGCCCACCGCACGGTCGGCGCCATCCGGGAGCGGCGGGCCGCCGGTGCGGTACGGCACCACCGGGGCGACGCGCCGCAGAACACCGGCTCCCAGCGGCTGCTCGACATCGCCGCGCAGGGCGAGCGCTACGATCGCGCGCTGTGGACCCCCACCGCCGCCGCGACCGGCGGTGCGGGCAACTCCAACGCCCTGGTCGGCACCCCGGAGACGGTCGCCCGCGCGCTGCTGGACTACTACGACCTCGGCGTCGACATCCTCTCCGCCCGGGGGTACGACCTGCTGGACGACGCGATCGACTTCGGCCGGTACGTGATCCCGCTCGTCCGCGAGGAGGTCGCCAGGCGCGACGCCGAACGCGCGGCCACGGCCGCCGCCGACGCGGCCGGGCAGGGTTCCCGGGTGCTGGCGCAGGCGGGTGAACGGGCGTGAGACACAGGCGACCTGAGCGGCCGTCAGGTGTGTGCGCCGCCCGCGAGCGCGACCCTGGCGATCTCGACGGCGGTGGCGTCCGACGCCATGGAGCACAGCACCTGCCCGCCGACGTGCTGGAACCGTATGCGCTGGACGGTCATGCGGTTGCCGCCCTGGCCGACCGTCGTGGTCTCGGCGCGCTCCACCACGCGGATGTCCCGCCAGGGGTGCGCGACGGCCTCGTCCCTGCCGGTGAGGACGAGGCCGCCGTCGAAGGCATGCATGCGGGGCAGGCGGCCGTCGCGGTGCCTCTCGTGGCGCAGGGCCGCGAGGGGCAGCGCGACGGCGAGGGCCAGGAAGGCGGCGCCGAGCGCGGTGACCGCCGTGCCGTGGGAACCGGCGGTCAGGCCGATCCCCGGCGCCAGCAGGACGACTCCCGCCCCGAAGCCCGCGCAGCCGACGTCCCCGCCGCCGAGCGCACGGGTGGCGCGGTGCGCGCCGAACCCGTGCCGCTCCGCGACCCGGGCCGCATGCTCGGTCGCGGCAACCGCCCCGGACCGCGCGGCCCGCGCCCCCGTGGCGTTCCCCGCCTTCTCGTGCGCCACCCGGCCCACCGCCTTCCCCTGCGGCCCCGCCCGGCCCGTCCGCGGGACACCTCGCTGCGGTGAGCATGCCCAACTACGGGTTGGCGCGCACGGTTTCGGCGAGATCGGTGCTCTCGGCGGCCGGTGCCGTCAGCGCCGCAGCCGCAGCCCCCGCAGCGGCGCGTAGACGAGCAGCGCGGCCACGAACGCCACCGGATAGGCGAGGTCGGCGCCGTGCAGCGCCTCGGCGGCCGGACCCAGGTAGAGGCCGGTGTTCATGAAGGGCACCGCGGCGGCGAAGGCGACGGCGAACGCCGTCAGCGCGGGCCACCACGGCTGCGGGCGGGCCGTCTCCTCGGCCAGGTCGACCGGGCGGCCGCCGCGGGCCCGTGCGCGGGCGGCCCAGTCGACGATGACGACGGCGCAGAACCCGGGGATCCAGTACCCGACGAAGAGCAGGACGTTCTGGAAGCGGGCGGTGGTGTCGGCGGCGTGCATCCAGAGCACCAGCGGGAAGCCGAGGACCGCGGCGAACGCGGCGGCCACCGGGCGTGGCAGGCGCACCCCCATCGTCTGGAGGGCCAGCGAGCCGCTGTAGTCGTTCATGGCGTTGCTGCACAGGGCCGCCAGGGCGACCGCGAGCAGCCCGAACGCGCCGAGGGCGCCGCCGCCGAGGAGCCGGTCGACGCCCCGGGCGGTCTGGTCGGTGAACTGGGCGGCACCCCACAGGCCGAGCGCCTGCACCGCGACGAACGACAGGCCGATGCCGAGCAGGGTGCACCAGAACATGCGCGGACGGGAGGCCGTCCGGGGCAGATAGCGGCTGAAGTCGCTGGCGTAGGGGGCCCAGGACAGGGCGAGGCTCAGCGCGACGGTGCAGGTCAGGACGAACGCCCCGGCCCGGTCGGCGCCGTGCGCGGTGGCGCTCGCGCCGGTGTGGCCGCCGTCGGCGAGCTTGACGGCGACGACGGTGAAGGCCGCGGCGAGCCCGAACGTCATGACCGTCTGGAGGCGGTGGATCGCCTCGTAGCCGAGCACGCCCAGCGCGCCCTGTCCCGCCATCATCACCAGCACCCCGGCCCAGAACGGCCAGCCGCAGAGCTGGGCCAGCGCGTCCCCGCCGAACAGGCCGATCAGGGCGTCCCAGGCGATGGAGGACAGCCATTGCAGCGCGCCCGGCACCGTGACGGCCCGGCCGAAGGCGAGGCGGGCCAGCGGCAGCTGCGCCGCACCGGTCCGGCTGCCCCAGGTGCCCAGGTAGGCGGTCGGCACCGCGCCCAGCAGGGTGCCGAGGACGACGGCGGCCAGCGCGGTCGGGAAGTCCAGGCCGAGCGTGATGCCGACCGTGCCGGTGAACACGCCGGTCATGGTCAGATTGGGGGCGAACCAGACGGTGAACAGCCGCGCGGGGCTGCCGTAGCGGGCGTCCTCGGGGACCGGGGCGATGCCCCGCGCCTCCATGCGCAGATCGCCCGGGGCCGTCGGCATCCGCCCGTCGAAGACGTGCCGGGGATCTCCGGGGGCCGCTTCACCGCGGGCATACGGCACTGACATGTGACATCCCTCCGCCAGTCCTAACTGGTTCAGGTTCGACGGGTGTGATCTCAGCCCCCGTGCGGGGGCACCCCGTGTCCAGGTACGCCGGTCAGGATAGCCCCGCCCTCCCCGGCGGCGTCGGGGAGGGCGGGGCAGGGCGGGGGAGGGGAGGGGCGGGTCAGCGGCCGGTGCCGGGCTCCGGGTCCAGGGCGAGGACGGCGAAGGTGGCCAGCCAGTGGTCGGTGGTGAAGTCGCCGCGCTCCACGGCGGGCAGGCCCGCCGCGAGATGGGCGTCGGCGGCCCCGGCGAGCCGGGCGCGGACCGGTCCGTCCGGCAGCGCCGCCGCCAGGGAGCGCAGCGCGGCGGCCCGGCTGAGGGCGAGGCCGAGCAGATGGCCGATCTGCGGATCGGTGTGGTCGGAGACCACGGGCACGTCCAGCGGCGGGCAGGGCGCCCCGGTGCCCAGGGCGGGCAGGAACCGGTCGAGCCAGGACGCGAACCGCTCCGGCTCCAGCACCCGGCGCACGGCGTCGGCCTCGGTCAGGGCGGGAGACAGGAAGTCCTGGCCGGAGGGCTCCCAGTGCGCGGGCGCGTCGTGGTCGTCGGCGAACCAGGCCAGCAGCCGGTCCCGCACGGCACGGTCGGTCGCGGGGGACAGCTCGCCCGAGTCGAGGGCGAGGCCGAGCGCGAAGGCGCTGTTGGGGTGGTTGCCGTGGCGTACGGGATAGGTGGCCTTGGGCAGCCAGTCGGCCAGCAGCCGGTCGACGGCGGCGACGCCCGGTGCCAGCGCCGCGGCCCAGCGGGCGCCCGGCTCGCCGCCGTGGGCGCGGCACTCGGCGGCGAGCGCGAGGAGCCAGGCCCAGCCGTAGGGCCGCTCGAAGGAGGGCCGGTCGAGCAGGTAGGCGGCCTCGGCGGCGATGTGCCCGGTGCTGAGGTGCCGGTCGAGCACGGCGGTGAACGGCGCGGTGCCGGGCAGCGCGGGGGTGCCGCCGTAGCGGCGCAGCAGCCGTACCAGCAGCCAGTGCATGTGGACGCTGGAGTGCCAGTCGTAGGCGCCGTAGAAGGCCGGATGGAGGGTGCTGGGCCGGGTGTCCTCGTCCGGGGCGGCCACCAGGTGGGCGGGGAAGTTGGGGTACTCGCGGGTGATGTTGGCCAGGGCGAGCCGGGCGAAGGGCGCCGCGTGGGAGGCGAGGGGCATCAGTGGGTGGCCCCCTCGGTGACGCGCAGGTCCTGTCCGGCGGGTGTGCTCGCGGCGGCGGCCAGCAGGGCGCGCAGCCCGCGGGCCACGGTGGCGGGCTCCAGGGCGGGCGCGGAGCCGTCGGTGACCTGCTCCGGCGCCCAGGGCACGTGCACGAAGCCGCCGCGCACCCCGGGGAACTCGGTGGCGAGCAGATGGCCGAGGCCGTAGGCGACGTGGTTGCAGACGAAGGTGCCCGCGGTGTTCGAGACGGCGGCCGGGACACCGGCGGCGCGCAGGGCGGCCACGCACGCCTTCACCGGGAGTGTGGAGAAGTAGGCGGCGGGGCCGCCGGGGATCACGGGCTCGTCGACGGGCTGGGCGCCGGCGTTGTCGGGGATGCGGGCGTCGTCGATGTTGACGGCGACGCGTTCGACGGTGACGGCGGGCCGGCCGCCCGCCTGGCCCAGGCACACGACGAGGTCGGGGGCGCTCGCCCGGACGGCGTCCCGCAGCGCGTCGAGGGCGGCACCGAAGACGCAGGGCAGCTCGGCGGCGGTGACGCCGAGGCCGGTGGGCGGTTCGGCGGCCAGCAGCGAGGCCGCCTGCCAGGACGGGTTCACCTGTTCGCCGCCGAACGGGGCGAAGCCGGTGACGAGCACACGGGTCATGGGGCTTCCTTGAGGAGGTACGAGGGCCAGGGGGCGGGACGGCGGGCGCGGCGGCCCGCGGGCTCAGAAGGCGAAGACCGCCATGATCACGATGCAGCAGCCCAGCAGCGGGATCGCCGTGGGTATCTGCGCCTTGATCGGCCCGTACTGGTCCTTCAGTTCGAGCAGGGTGGCCGGGACGATGTTGAAGTTGGCGGCCATCGGGGTGCACAGCGTTCCGGCGAAGCCCGCCAGCATGCCGATCGCGAGGACGGCGGCCTCGTTGCCGTGCATCTGCTGGATGAGGACGGGCCAGCCGATCGCCGCGGTCATCACCGGGAACGCGGCGAACGCGTTGCCCATGATCACGGTGAACAGGAACATGCCCAGGCAGTACGCCAGCACGGCGAGGTACTTCGAGTTGTCCGGCAGCACATCGTCCACGATCTTGCCGACCTGGGTGCCGACCCCGGCCAGCGCGAAGATCGACCCGAGCACGGCGAGCAGCTGCGGCAGCAGCAGCGCGGAGCCCATCGCCTCCAGCATCGAACGCCCGGAGTGCAGCGGGACGGAGATCTTCCGCTCGCCGGTGACCAGCATGCCGACGACGAGGGCGACCACGCAGCCGACCCCCAGGCCGATCAGGGTGGCCTTGCCCGTCTCGAACAGGCCGGAGTCGTCGAGCACCGAGGCGCAGATGATCGCGACGACCGGGATCGTGAGGGCCGGAACGAAGATCTTGCTGCCCAGCCGGGCGGCCGAGGTCTCGCGCTGCTCGGCGGTGGTGGTGACCGGGACGCCCTTGCCGAGGAAGTTGAATCCGGCGAGCACGATCAGCACGAGGACCGCCACGCCGAGCGGTTCGGCGGGCAGCGTCCAGCCGCCGTTGTGCGCCTCGCCGTTGGCGACGCCGGTGCCGTAGGGGAAGGTGAGCCCGAGCAGGCCCCAGAACGCGGCGGAGGTCCACCGCTTCGGGTTGCTGCGGTCGGCCGCCATCTGCACGGCCATCACGACGAAGACGAGCCCCACCAGCCAGTAGAGCCATTCGACCTTGATCACTTGGCGGTTCCCTTCGGGAGCGGCAGCTCGTGCTCGGCGGCGGCCAGCGCCATGTCGCGTTCCAGTTGCCGGTCCAGGAGCAGCAGCCGGGCTCCGTGGATGAGGAAGGCGCACACGGCGAGCGGGATCGCCCACAGGGCCAGCTGGGTCGGTTCCAGTTCCTGGTGGTACGTCGAGTTCACGAATCCGGTGATCAGGAGGATCGAGCCGATCGCGATGAAGCAGTCCTCGCCGAAGAAGACACCCACGGTGTCGGCCGAGGCGGCGTAGGAGCGGACCTTCTCGCGCATCCGCTCGGGCAGCGCCGCGCCCGTGGTGCGCTCGGCCGCGGCCTCGGCCATGGGGGCGACGAGCGGCCGTACGGTCTGCGCGGGGCCGCCGATGCTGTTGAGGCCGAAGGCCGCGGTGACCTGGCGTACCAGCAGATAGACGGTGAGGAACCGGCCGGCGCTGAGGCTGCCGAGGCGGCCGATGAGATTGCGGGCCTGTTCGCGCAGGCCGTAGCGCTCCAGGAGGCCGATCACCGGGAGCACGATGGCGAAGACGGTGACCGAGCGGCTGTCGGCGAAGGACCGGCCGAAGGCCGCGAGGACCTCCTGCGGGTTCATCTTGCCGAGCAGGCCGGTGACGATCCCGGCGACGCCCACGACCAGGACGGGGTTGCGGCGGGTGACGAATCCGAGGATCACCACGACCACACCGAGGAGAACGATCATGCGCGGCCTTCTTCGGGCGTTGGGGACGGGGGCGCCCCGCGGGGGACGCGGATCCGGGACCGGATCCATGGGGAAGATGCACGGACCTTAGGCGATCGTTGAACGATCGAACAAGGGGTGAATTCACACTGCTGCCATCGGGCCGACATGTTCCCCCTTCGCCGGATCGTCCGCCACCCCCTTGTCGGATCGTTCAACAATCGTCTACGTTCAGGGTGTGATCGACCTCAACGCGGACCTCGGTGAAGGCTTCGGCCGCTGGACCCTCACCGACGACGACGCCCTCCTGTCCGTCGTCACCAGCGCCAACGTCGCCTGCGGATTCCACGCCGGCGACCCCGCCGTGATGCGCCGCGTCTGCGACCTCGCCGCCGAGCGCGGCGTACGCATCGGCGCCCAGGTGTCCTACCGCGACCTGGCCGGGTTCGGCCGGCGCGCCATGGACGTGCCCGGCGACGAACTCGCGGCCGAGATCGCCTACCAGATCGGCGCCCTCAAGGTCTTCGCCCAGGCCGCGGGCGCCGACGTGGTGTACGTCAAACCGCACGGCGCCCTCTACAACCGTACGGTCCACGACGCCGGACAGGCCGCCGCGGTGATCGCCGGAGTGCGCCTGGCCGGTGGTGAGCTGCCCGTGCTCGGCCTGCCCGGCTCCCAGCTGCTCGCCGCCGCCACAGAGGCCGGCCTCACCGCCGTGCCGGAGGCGTTCGCCGACCGCGCCTACACCCCGGAGGGCACCCTTGTGCCGCGCCGCGAGCCGGACTCCGTGGTCACCGACGAGGACACCGTGGTGCGGCGCGCCCTCGCCTTCGCGGTGGACGGCGCGGTCCGCGCGGTCGACGGCAGCACCGTCGCGGTCGCCGCCCGCTCGCTGTGCGTGCACGGCGACACGCCCGGCGCCGCCCGGATCGCGGCCCGGGTCCGTACGGCCCTGGAGACCGCCGGCGTCCCGGTCGGTGCCTTCGCATGAGCCCGGACCGGTCCCCGACCCTGCGCCCGGCGGGCCGTCACGCCCTGCTCGTCGACCTGCCCGACGCCGAACGGACCGCCGCCTTCCACGCCGAACTGCTGCGGCGGCGCGCGGCCGGCACCCTGCCGCCCGTCGAGGAGATCGTGCCCGGCGAGCGGACCGTGCTGCTGGACGGCGTACCGGACCCGGACGCCCTCGCCCGCGCCCTCACCGGCTGGGACGTGCCCGACCGGGCCGCCGACACCGGCGAGGTGGTCGAGATCCCCGTGCGCTACGACGGCCCCGACCTCGCCGACGTGGCCGCCCTGTGGGGGATCGGCGCCCACGAGGTCGCCGCCCGGCACTCCTCGTACACCTACCGCGTCGCCTTCTGCGGCTTCGCGCCCGGATTCGGCTACCTCACCGGGCTGCCCGAGCCCCTGCACGTACCGCGCCGCGCCACCCCCCGCACCCGGGTCCCGGCCGGTGCGCTCGGCCTCGCCGGTCCCTACAGCGCCGTGTACCCGCGCGCCACCCCCGGCGGCTGGCAGCTCATCGGCACCATGCCGGACCCCGCCGCGCTGTGGGACCTGACCCGGGACCGGCCCGCGCTCCTCACCCCCGGGACCCGGGTCCGGTTCGTCACCGAGGACACCGCCGCATGAGCACCACCGTCACCGTCGTCCGCCCCGGCGCCCTCACCACCGTGCAGGACACCGGCAGACGCGGCCACGCGCACCTGGGCGTGCCGCGCTCCGGCGCCCTGGACGCCCCCGCGGCCCGGCTCGCCAACCGGCTGCTGGGCAACGAGCCCGGTGCCGCCGTCCTGGAGACCACCGTCACCGGCTGCGCCCTGCGCCCCGACCGCCCCGTCACCGTGGTCGTCGGCGGTGCGCCCTGCCCGGTGACCGTCGACGGCCGGCCCGCCGCCTGGGGCGCCCCGGTGCATGTGCCCGCGGGAGCGGTCCTCGACGCGGGCCCCGTCACCGCGGGCGTGCGCGCCTACGTCGCCCTCGCCGGGGGCATCGCCGTCGCCCCCGTCCTCGGCAGCCGCTCCACCGACCTGCTCTCCGGCCTCGGCCCGGCCCCGCTGCGCGCGGGCGACGTCCTCCCGCTGGGCGACAGCCCCCCGCCGGACGCGGCCGCCCGCACCGCCGCGCTGCCCGGCGCCGCCCCCTGGCCCGCGCCGCCCGCCGAACTGGTCCTGCCGCTGCGGCCCGGCCCCCGCGCCGACTGGTTCACCCCGGCGGCGCTGCGCACCCTCTTCTCGGCGGCCTACCGCGTCTCCCCGCACAGCAACCGCGTCGGCCTGCGCACCGAGGGACCGCCGCTGGAGAGGGCCGTGCCCGGCGAGCTGCCCAGCGAGGGCATGGTCCTCGGCGCGCTCCAGGTCCCGCCGGACGGCCGCCCCGTGGTGTTCCTGCACGACCACCCCACCACCGGCGGCTACCCGGTGATCGGCGTCGTCGCCGCGTCCGGCCTGGCCGCCGCCGCCCAGGCGGCGGTCGGCACACCGGTCCGCTTCACACCCGGCTGAGCCGCCCGCCGCCCGGCCGGTCCGGTTGGACCGCCCGCGCGGTGGAACCCGTACCCCCGACCACGACACCCCGGAAGGCGGCGGAGGCGGGACCATGCACGAGGAGCGGACCACCGGATCCAGCGGGGACGAGCGGCCGGATCGCCGGGGCACAGGGACGGCCGGCCGCGCCCCGCTGTGCCTGGTCACCGGCGCCACCGGCTACATCGGCGGCCGCCTGGTCCCCGAGCTGCTGGACGCCGGGTACCGGGTGCGCTGCCTGGCCCGCACTCCGGCCAAACTGCGCGACCACACCTGGGCGGACCGGGTGGAGACCGTCCGCGGCGACGTCACCGACGCGGACTCGGTGGCGCGCGCCATGGAAGGCGTGGACGTCGCCTACTACCTCGTGCACGCCCTCGGCACCGGCCGCGACTTCGAACGCACCGACCGCGAGGCCGCCCGCGTCTTCGGCGAACAGGCCCGCAGGAGCGGCCTGCGCCGCATCGTCTACCTCGGCGGACTCACCCCCGAAGGCGTCCCCGAGGACCGGCTCTCCCCGCACCTGCGCTCCCGCGCCGAGGTCGGCCGCATCCTGCTCGACTCGGGCGTGCCCACCGCCGTGCTGCGCGCCGCCGTCATCATCGGCTCCGGCTCCGCCAGCTTCGAGATGCTGCGCTACCTCACCGAACGCCTCCCGGTGATGGTCACCCCGCGCTGGGTGCACACCCGCATCCAGCCGATCGCCGTACGCGACGTGCTGCGCACCCTCGTCGGCTGCGCCGCCCTGCCCGGTGACGTCAGCCGCGCCTTCGACATCGGCGGCCCGGAGATCCTCACCTATCTGGACATGATGCGCCGCTACGCCGCCGTCGCCCGGCTGCCCCGTCGCCTCATCGTGCCCGTGCCCGTGCTCACCCCCGGCCTGTCCAGCCACTGGGTCGGTCTGGTGACCCCGGTACCGGCCTCGATCGCCCGCCCGCTCACGGAGTCCCTGCGCCACGAGGTGGTCTGCCGGGACCACGACATCGAACGGTACGTGCCCAGCCCGCCCGGCCACCCCTTCGGTGTCGACCGGGCCCTCTCCCTGGCCCTGCAACGCATCCGGGACGCCCAGGTCAGCACCCGCTGGTCCTCCGCCTCCGTACCGGGCGCGCCCAGCGACCCGCTGCCCACCGACCCCGACTGGTCCGGCGGCAGCCTCTACACCGACGAACGCGAACGCGAGGCCGACGTGCCGCCCGGCGCCCTGTGGGACGTCGTCGAGGGCATCGGCGGCGAGAACGGCTGGTACTCCTTCCCGCTGGCCTGGGCGGTGCGCGGCTGGCTGGACCGGCTCGTCGGCGGGGTGGGACTGCGCCGGGGCCGCAGGGACGCCCGGCGGCTGCGCGTCGGCGACTCGCTGGACTTCTGGCGGGTGGAGGAGATCGAGCGCGGCCGGCTGCTGCGGCTGCGCGCCGAGATGCGGCTGCCGGGCCTGGCCTGGCTGGAGATGCGCGTGGACGGCGACGGCGCCGGACCCGTCCGCTACCGGCAGCGGGCCCTGTTCCACCCCCGCGGTCTGCTCGGCCACCTGTACTGGTGGAGCGTCTCGCCCTTCCACGCCGTCGTCTTCGGCGGCATGGCCCGCAACATCGTCCGCGCCGCCTCCCGCGCCCAGGAGGACCGCCCCGCGCCGGTGCCGCACCCGGCGGCCGCGAGCCGGTAGCGTCGCCCCGGGCCGGGCCCGGCCACGGAGGAGGAACTGAGCCCATGCGTGTTTCGGTCGTCCTGTTCACCTCCGACCTGCGGGTGCACGACCATCCGCCGCTGCGCGCCGCCCTGGCGGGCGCCGACGCCGTCGTCCCGCTCTTCGTGCGCGACCGCGCCGTGACGGCCGCCGGGTTCGACCCGCCCAACCGCGCCGCCTTCCTCGCCGACTGCCTGGCCGACCTGGACGCCGCGCTGCGCGAGCGCGGCGGACGGCTCGTGGTGCGCGGCGGCGATCTGGTGGAGGAGGTGTGCCGGGTGGCGGCCGAGGCGGACGCCGCCGAGGTCCATCTGTCGGCCGCGCACAGCCGGTTCGCGGTCCGCCGCGAGGAGCGGCTGCGCACCGCGCTGGAGGCCGCCGGGCGCCGCCTGACCGTGCACGACGCGGTCACCGTGGCGGTACCGCCCGGCGAGGTGACCCCCGCCTCCTCCGACCACTTCGCCGTCTTCACGCCGTACCACCGGCGCTGGGCGAAGGCCCCGCTGCGCGCGGCCGCGGCCGCCCCGCGCCGTGTCCCGGTCCCGGACCACGTGCACGGCGAACCGCTGCCGCGGCGTGCCGACGTCGGCGGCCTCTCGCCCGCCCTGCCGCCCGGCGGCGAGCGCGAGGCCCGCCGCCGCGTCACCGCGTACTGGCGCAGCGGCCTGGACGACTACGAGCGCACCCACGACGACCTGGCGGGCGACGCCACCTCCCGGCTCTCCGCCCATCTGCACTTCGGCACCCTGTCCCCGGTGGAACTGGTGCACCGGGCCCGCCGCCGCGGCGGCCCGGGAGCCGACGCCTTCGTACGGCAGCTCGCCTGGCGCGACTTCCACCGCCAGGTCCTCGCCGCCCGCCCCGCCGCCGCCCACGCCGACTACCGCACCCGGCACGACCACTGGCGCCCGGAGCGCACCGCGCGGGCCGACATCGAGGCATGGCGCGAGGGCCGCACCGGCTACCCGGTCGTCGACGCGGCGATGCGCCAACTGCGCCACGAGGGCTGGATGCACAACCGCGCCCGCCTGCTCACCGCGAGCTTCCTCACCAAGACCCTCTACGTCGACTGGCGCGTCGGCGCCGCCCACTTCCTGCACTGGCTGGTCGACGGCGACATCTCCAACAACCAGCTCAACTGGCAGTGGACGGCCGGCACCGGCACCGACAGCCGCCCCAACCGGGTCCTCAACCCGGTCACCCAGGGCAGGCGGTACGACCCGGACGGCGCCTACGTCCGCCGCTGGGTGCCCGAACTGGCGGACGTCGACGGCCGCCGGGTGCACGAGCCGTGGAAGCTGCCGGGACCCGAGCGCGCCGCGCTCGACTACCCCGATCCGGTGGTCGGGCTGTCCGAGGGCCTGGCGCGCTTCCGCCGGGCCCGCGGCCGCCCGCACTGAACCGCCGCCGTCCGCGCGGGCCCCTTGTGGTGGACACCGGCCGGGACAGGGGAGGATGAGCGGTCATGAGCAAGACACCCACGCGGATCCGGCTGGCGGACGCCGCCTTCGCGCTCTTCGACGAGCGCGGGTACGAGCAGACGACCGTGGACGACATCGCGGAACGGGCCGGAGTGGGACGTACGACGTTCTTCCGGAACTACCGGTCCAAGGAAGCCGTCGTCTTCCCCGACCACGACCGGCTGCTGGAGCTGATCCGGGACCGGCTGGCGACCTCCAGCCACCGCACCGCCCTGGCCGCCGTCTCGGACGCGGTGCGCCTGGTCCTGCTGCACTACGTCGAGGAGGGCGGCCTCGCCCGCCGCCGCTACGCGCTGACCAGCAGGGTGGCCGTCCTGCGCGACCGGGAGATCGCGAGCGTGGCGCGCTACCAGCGGCTGTTCCGCGAGTTCATCGCCGAGTGGATGGGCGCCCCCACGGCGTCGGCGTCGCTGCGCGCCGAGCTGATGGCGGCCTCGGTCGTCGCCGCCCACAACCATGTGCTGCGGCGGTGGCTGCGCGGCGAGTCGGCGGACCCGGTGGCGGAGATCGACGAGGCGATGCGCGAGGTGCTGGACCTGTTCCCGGCACCGGGCACCCGCCCGCACCCCGCGGAGGGCGGCGACGGCGGCACCACCGTCGTCGCCTTCCGCACCGGGCAGGACCTCGACGCGCTGCTGCCCTCGCTGCGCCGCCTGGTCGAGGGGACCGCGGGGACCGAGGGAGATTGAAACGGGAGATGGAACACACCCGCGCGGGCGGCGCGTTGGACTAGCCTGCGCATGATCGGCCTGCCCGCGGACGCGGGACCCGGTGGCCGGTCGGCGACGGTTCTCACCTGGGGGAAGAGATGCACGATGCCGAGGGTCTGCGCGTCCGCTGCGAGGTCCGCGTCCGGGCGGATCCCGCCCGGGTGTGGCAGCTGGTGACCGACATCCACCTGCCCGCCCGGCTCAGCCCGGAACTGCAACGGGCCGAGTGGCTCGACGGCGCCGACCGGCCCGCCCTCGGAGCACGCTTCGAGGGCCACAACAGCAACCCCCTGGCCGGTGACTGGCGCACCGTCTCCCACGTCGTCGAACTGGACGAACGGCGCGTCTTCGCCTGGGCCGTCACCGACCCGGACGGCCGCTACGGCGCACCGGCCCAGGACCTCGCCCAGGCCCTCGCCTTCTGGCGCTACGAGCTGGAGGCGGACGACGGCGGCACCCTGCTGCGCCAGTCGATGCGCGGCGGACCCGGCCGCAGCGGGGTCACCGTGGCCATCGAGCAGCGGCCCGACCGGAAGGAGGCGATCCTCGCCTACCGCCGGGACGAACTGCGCCGCGGCATGGAGGCCACCCTCCAGGGCATCAAGCAGCTCGCCGAGGAGACCGGCGGCTGACACACCCGGCGCCGCGCCAATACCGCTGCCCGCGCCCGCCCCGCGCCCGGCGCTCCGCCGACGACCTCCCGGCCGCCCGGCGCGCCCGGATGTCCTCGGCCCGCCGGAGCCGCAGACTGGAGGCGATCCGCCGGTCCCCCCGCCGTCCCGCACGGCGGCGGCACCGGCGGCGGCGCCGTCAGGAGGGAGCGTGATGAAGCGGGAGCCCGCACCGCCGGGAGGACCGTCCGGCGAGCCGGTACCGGAGCCCGCGGCGGCCCGGCTGCGGCTGCTGGCCGAGGCGAGCCGGGCGCTGGCCTCGGGCCTGGACGCGGAGGAGGCACTGCGCCGCCTGGCCCGGGTGGTGGTGCCCAACCTGGCCGACGCCTGTGTGGTCGACGTCGTCGACGGCGAGGGACTGCGCCGTCTCACGGTCACCGACCGGGACCCGGAGCGGGCGCTGCGGGTGCTGCCGGGGGGATTCCTGCCCGGCCCGGACGACTCGGGCGCCGCCGTCGCGAAGGTGCTGCGCGGAGCGGGCCCGCTGGAGATCACCGACTTCGGCGAACCCGACCCGCAGGACCCCCTCAAGGCCGCCCAGCGGGCGCTGTACCGCATGCTGGGCGCCGGGACCGCGCTGATCGTGCCGATGCGCGTACGACGGCAGACACTGGGCGCGCTGACGTTCGTGCGGCGTGCGCCGGGTGCCGTGTTCGACGAGCAGGAGCAGGCGCTGGCGGCGGATCTGGGGCACCGGGCGGGGCTGGCCCTTGACAACGCCCGGCTGTACGCGCTCCAGCAGTACACCGCCGAGCAGCTCCAGCTCTCGCTGCTGCCCGACCTGACCGGTCTGGCCCGCCTCCAGCTCGCCGCCCGCTACGTGGCCGCCCGCGAACGCGCCGAGGTCGGCGGGGACTGGTACGACGCCTTCCCGCTNCCCGACGGCTCGGCGGTGCTCGCCATCGGCGACGTCGTCGGCCACGACCTGGCCGCCGCCGTCCGCATGGGCCAGCTGCGCAACATGCTCCGCGCCCTCGCCTACGACAGCGGCGACGACCCCGCCGGAGTGATGAGCCGCCT